>JAQVIE010000191.1 GCA_028695895.1 Methanospirillum sp.
GGCTCATCAGTGTAGGAAAGAGAATAAGCATTGAAACCAACGGTACAATACCTTTCCACGATATCCCGGACGAAGTCTCAATCTGCATGGATGTTAAATGTCCGTCATCAGGGGAAACCAGCGATATCACCCTGTTGTCCACCCTGAAATCATCAGATTCGGTTAAGTTCGTGGTTTCTACTGACGAAGATCTGTATTTTACTGAAAAAACCATTATGAACTGCCCTGCAAAGGTGGAGATTTTCATATCACCAGTACATGGATCTGATTACCGGCAAATTGCTAATTTTATCCTCTCCAGAAATCTTCCTGCACGGATGCAGCTTCAGTTACACAAATTTATAGGATTACCCTGAAATGAAAGCAGTTTGTCTTTTATCAGGCGGAATGGATTCTGCAACTCTTGCCTATATGGCAAAGCATGACGGTTATGATATCCTTGCACTTCACTTTACCTATGGACAACGAACCGAAAGAAAGGAGAAAGAGTGTGCTAAGCGGATTGCCCGCCACCTCAATGCCCTTGAATTCTTTGAGGTGGACCTGGCATACCTGAAACTTGCAGGAGCGTCAAGCCTGACTGATCGAGCGATGAAAGTAAAACCACATGAAGAAGCAGGAGAAGGAATACCGGATACCTATGTGCCTTTCAGAAATGCAAATCTCCTGTCGGTTGCAACAAGTATTGCAGAGTCACGGGGAGCAGCGGCAATATACATCGGAGTCCAGTCATCAGATTTTTCCGGATATCCTGACTGTAAACCTGAATTTATTGATGCATTCCAGAAGGTCATCAATCTTGGAACACGCCCTGATTCCGGCATCACCCTGAAGACTCCGTTTGTCACATTAAACAAAGCAGAGATCCTGAAGATCGGAATGGACCTGAAAGTTCCTTACGGGGATACCTGGTCGTGTTATGCAGAAAATGAAGTTGCATGCGGGATCTGCAGTTCATGTCATTTCAGACTTGAAGCATTCAGGCAGATTGGGATGCAGGATCCCATTCCATACAGGTGATCATGGAGATATATCGCGGCCGCAGGCTATGGGTTGAGAAGCGGGGTTTTCTTCTCCCTGATGGACGGGAAAAGGAGGTAGTGGTTGTTCATCCCGGTGATGCAGTAGTTATTCTTCCCCGTGATGGTGATGAATTCCTGTTTATCAGGCAATGGAGATCTGCAATCGGGGCATATATTTATGAGGCACCTGCAGGGACAATGGAAGAGGGAGAAGATCCGGAACAGACGGCAAGGCGTGAGCTTATTGAAGAGACAGGTATGGCTGCCGGTTCCATGAAAGCGTTAGGATATATCTATACAACACCTGGCTTTACTGACGAACGTTTGTGGCTTTTTGAAGCGAGAGAACTAACTTCATCCAAGGAATATCTGCCTGATGATGACGAAATTATTGAACCGGTGAGGTTTACTGCATCCGAAATAAGTGAGATGATAAGGACCGGTGAGATCGTGGATGCAAAGACCATCTGTATCTTTTACAGGTGTACCTGCGGGTTGGAAATGATTGACTAAGGGTTATCTTAATCTGTCTGGAAAGGTTCTGAAGTAACTGAAGGGAAAGAAGCAGAGTTCATTCCATTAGACGGGATCGATTGTATAAACCGGAAAGATGATTACATAATTATTGCAAGGCCACTTTCTCTTCCGGCTGACACAAAATAATAGTGAACCTTAAGTCAGTATCAGGTCAATATATACCAGCTTATAGTATAGGATAATTTCATGAGCGAAGCGGTTGAACTGGATGATTCAAGACGGAAATATGAATTTAAGAAGATGCTTGAGCGTCTGGAGGCAAAAGAAGGTAGTGGAACCGAACTGATCTCTCTCTATATTCCTCCTGACAAGCAGATCTATGATGTAACCGCCCAGCTCAGGGATGAGTTTGGTCAGTGTTCAAACATCAAATCCAAGCAGACAAGGACAAATGTCCAGAGTGCAATATCCAGCATTCTTTCAAGGTTGAAATATTATTCAAAGCCTCCGGAAAATGGAATAGCGGTCTTTTGCGGGGCGGTGAACAAACACGGGGATCGTCAGGATCTTGAGTGCGATATTGTAAACCCTCCGGAACCTCTGAATCTCTACTTATATCGGTGTAGTTCAAAGTTTGAACTGGATCCTCTCCGTGAGATGCTTGAGGAAAAGTATGTCTACGGGCTGCTTGTCCTTGACCGAAGGGAAGCGTACTGGGGATTTTTACGTGGGAACAGAATTGACCCTATCGGTGGAACAACCTCCACAGTCCCTGGAAAACAGAGGAAAGGTGGTCAGTCCAGCGTCCGTTTTGAAAGGCTTCGTCTCATCGCCATCAACGAATTTTATAAAAAAATTGGTGAACGATCCAGTGAGATCTTTATGAATGAGAAGGATTTTTTCAACCGGTTCAAAGGACTCCTGATAGGCGGGCCATCCCCCACCAAGGAAGAGTTTGAAGAAGGCAGCTTCCTGCATCATGAGGTCCAAAAGAGGATCATCGGCCTTTTTGACATTGCCTACACTAATGAGAGCGGTCTTCCAGAACTTGTTGACGCAGCAGAGGATGCCCTGAAAGGTCAGGTGGTAATTGAAGAGAAACACCTCATGGACCGGTTCTTTAAGGAACTTGTAAAGGATAACGGGCTTGCGGCATATGGTGAACTGTCAATCAGGGCAAATCTTGAGATAGGTGCGGTAGATATCCTCCTCCTCTCTGAAAAAATCAGGAAAAACCGTCTCTTCATAAAATGCGATGCCTGCGGATTTTCTGAAGAGAAGACTGTCCAGGTTAACCCTGGAGAAAATCCTGAAGACATTGAACTTGGAAATTGTCCGAATTGTACTTCTCCGCTGGTGTTGACAGATTCATCTGATATTGTTGATGAACTGACCTACCTTGCTGACCAGTCGAATAGTAAGGTTGCAATTATCTCAGACGATTTTGAAGAAGGTTCGCAGTTATTTACGGCGTTTGGCGGAATAGCTGCAATTCTCAGATACAGGACCGGATACTAATGTACATTAGAACATGTGATGCAATTGCTGCAATTCTCAGGCAACATACCGGAAAAGAGGATGTCCTGCTGACAGATGGTGGTGATCATGCAGATGTCGCCTCAACCATTGCATTTTCTCTTGCAAAAGAGCTCAGAAAACCGCCTGCAGTTATTGCAGGAGAGATTGCAGAAGCTGTCAGTGATAAAGTTATGAAAGAGACCGGAGCACAGACAACAGCCGTCGGTCCTTATGTGAATTTTATCTTCGGTGCTGATTACTGTTCAAAAGTTCTGGAGCAGGCTGTCATTGAAGGATATGGAAAGGGTCTGGATAAACATGAGCAGGTGGTTCTTGAACACACATCTGCAAACCCGAATGGTCCTCTTCATGTAGGTCATATCAGGAACACCGTCATTGGTGACACCCTGGCACGATGTTTTCGAAAAGCCGGATATCCACTTGATGTCCAGTATTATGTCAATGACATGGGCAGACAGATAGCCATTGTTGCCTGGGGTATTGCCACCCAGGGGGCAGACATTCATGCGGATAAGAAAGGCGATCACCTGATTGCTGATGTGTATATCGAAGCAAACCGCCATCTTGAAAAAGATCCTGCCCTTAACTTGGAGATAGACAAACTTATGCAACTGGTTGAATCAGGTGACCCTGGCACAATCAACCAGTTTAAGATCCCGGTGAAGAGGTGCCTTG
>JAQVIE010000192.1 GCA_028695895.1 Methanospirillum sp.
TAAAACCAGTCATAACATTGAATGGCTCATTATTCCGGATTGCATTCGCTATCTGGTGGTAATCGCGGTGACCAAAGACAATCCATCTTCTGATAAAATCAGGGATATCCGGAAGAAGGTCGGTAATAGTCTCAATACGTTCAATTCCAAACTCAGTATGAAGACGCTCAATATCCACAGACTGGTCTGAAGCCCAGGGGTTTACAAATTCAGTATCCATGATGATTCTATAGTTTTATCCTGGCAAATTCAGTGAAAACAATGCCCTCATCATGTATACCGGCAAATAACATCTTCTTTTTGACACTGTGAGCCATCCGGACAGAACGGGATATACTGTTCATCGGAAGTGTTTCACCAAGCCCTGTTGCCTGAACCAGCATCTCAGAGTGGATTTTCCTTCCTGAATAAACCCTGAAATGATGCCCGAATTTATAACCGGTCTTCGGGATGTACTGAAGCTCCCGCAAATACCGGTACACGGTAATCTTCTTGTCAAGTTCAGGATCTGAATTCTGGATAAGGGTACAGTATTGTTCATGGGTCATCTTCTCCCCGCTATGGAAGATGTTTACCAGTCCCTGTTCCATCAGGTAAGCAGCTTCAACGGTTGCCAGTACAATCCTTGACTCATCAAGACGTTTTCCATAAAAAGCCTGATCATATCCAAGGTCTGCCCCGGCGTTAATTATTACCGATATACTTGAAAGAATACCCTGTGCCGGTTTTGGGCCGGGAGTTACTTCAAGACCGGGGAGTTTTTGCAGTTTTACTTCATAGTACGTTATCTCAAACTCGTCATCAACAACCGCGAGGACATGCTGTTTTCTCATATTCAGGGTGGTCCTGACCTCTCCCTGGACAACAGAAAAGTCAATCAGATCACGTTCGGAGAGCACGCGAACCATGTACTGGGATTCCCCTTTCCCTGGTTTTTCCCCCCGTTTAAATACCCTGAAGTCATGGGGACCGGTCTGGACCACATATCCACGTTCCCTGATATCCCTGTATACAAGGAAGGATCTGATCATGTGGGCATCTTCTGAAAACCTGACCAGAAGCGTGTCAAAATCATATCCGGGTACTTCGATTCTTCCCCGGTACACGAGATAGAGAGCTTCTACCGGAGAGAGCCGAAGCCCGTCCTTTTGTGGCCTGCCAAACCCGCTCTGCTCATAAAGAGCATATCCTTCTGACCCCAGCAGGACTTTGTCTTCTTCTATCCGTGCCTTCACGCCCTAATATTTGAGTTTAATCTATCATAAAGCAGCCCTGAAAGCCGGGTCAGATAATGCAGGGTAAAAATATAATAAACTTCATAATGCTATACATAAGATATGAAATTGTCTTGGTGTAAATTATCTTCAACAATTATCTAATATGAAAAAAATTGACCGAAACAAAATCAAGAGAATAGTGAACTGAAGAAAAAAAGAAACTACTAATAATATTACCTACAATTATTCCATAACCGGGTCCTTTAAAATCATATTTAGTCAGCCATGTGCCCGGACCGAAATTATCCTGGAGATTTTTTCCCCATTCACTATCGGGGTTTTAATTTTCGACCACCAGGAGGTGAACATGATGAAAGGAACATACATTACAGATATTAAGGAGATTCCATATTTTCAGTCCATGCCTGAGAGTGAGTAGAAAATATTGTTAAATGTAACAGACCGTTTTCCATTCAGGGCATCTAAGCACTATCTCTCGCTTATCGACTGGAACAATCCGAAAGACCCAGTAAAAAGAATTATCTTCCCGGATCCTCGTGAACTGGATGCATCAGGAAGTCCTGATCCATCTCTTGAAAAGAATTACACAGTTCAGCATGGACTCCAGCATAAGTACCCCCAGACTGCACTTCTGCTTTTATCTGATGTATGTGGGGGAATTTGTAGGTTTTGCTTTAGAAAACGCCTTTTTATGGACAGCAAGCGCCAGACAGTCAGGGATTATATGCCTGCACTTGGATATGTCAGGGACCATCCGGAAGTGACCGATGTTCTGCTTACTGGTGGAGATCCCCTGATTCTCTCCACTTCCAGGTTAAAGGAAGTGATTGGTAAGATCATGGAGATTGACCATATTGGAGTCATCAGAATCGGGACAAAGATGCTGGTTTATAATCCTTTCAGGATAACCGGAGATCCGGAGCTTATCTCTCTTATAAAGGAAGTGTCAGCAGAGGGTAAGAAAATTTACATAATGGCCCATATAAACCATCCAAATGAGATATCTTCTGAATCAGTAAAGGCAATCAGGATGCTTCAGCAGGCAGGGGTAGCGGTCGTGAACCAGACACCGATAATTGAAGGAGTAAATAATGACCAGACTACAATGGCAGACCTTTTCAGGAAACTTTCATTCATGGGAATATCACCATATTATGTCTTCCAGTGCCGGCCGACCATAGGAAATTATATTTATTCGGTCCCGGTTGAACAGTCATTTCACATCTTTCAAAATGCATTTAAAAAATGTTCAGGGCTTGCCAAAAGAGCCAGGTTCATAATGTCGCATAGCACAGGCAAGATAGAAGTTGTCGGAGTAACTGAACGAAATATATTCATGCGGTACCACCAGGCTGCCCATCCTGATGATTATGATAAATTCCTGGTTTCACGTTCAAATCCTCAGGCACACTGGCTTGATGATTATGAGCCGTTTTACTTAGAAACCGCAGGTACGGTAAAGGAATGGTTTTTTGAGCAGGAACAGGTTTATAGCAGGACTGCAGCCCAATAGGGTAACACGAAAATATTGTTAATATTTTGTTCTGTTTTTAGCTGGAATGGGTAAATCTGAACCAGCAAAGAGATTCTTTTTCATCCATAGCGAAAAAAGCCTGAACATTCAGTCTACCAATGATATGATAATGTAAAAAAACTCATATCATCCATTGGTATATGTTCGAAGAGTTTATCTGGAAAAATAAATTTGACATGGCATATCTCCCTGTATTACAAAAAAAACTCTGCTTTGAAGGAGAATGTGCCGGGAACGAATTTTTAAATTACGGAGTACTCCTGACGCTTGCCACCATTATCTCAACATATGGAGTCATTGCCGGATCCACTGCCACTGTCATCGGTGCCATGATTATCGCCCCGATGATGACCCCGATAATGGCTTCCACACTTGCAATTGTGCTTGGGGATACGAAACGTGCCGGATGATCGCTGATGATAGTAACAATAAGCACGGTATATGTCATCCTTCTTGCAGTCCTGCTAACTTGTAGTATCTCCTCTCTTGCAATTGATTTCCAGGAAAATCATGAGATCATCTCACGAACAGCACCTGACATGTTTGCCTTGTATGTTGCTCTTGCATCAGGAGCAGCAGGTGCATTTGTTGTAAGCAGGGAATCTATCAGTGACTCGCTTCCAGGGGTTGCAATAGCCATCTCCCTTGTTCCCCCGCTCAGTGTCGTCGGCATTTCTCTTTCCAAGTATCACTGGGGAGATGCAACCGGTTCATTCCTTCTCTTTCTTACAAACCTGTTCGCCATCCTGGTATCAGGAGGTGCAGTCTTCTGGATTTCAGGGATCAATCCAGGCTGGATGGATAAAACCCGGTCAAAAAAACGTAAACAGGCGTTTTTCATCGCTGTAATCTGTGTTGCCCTTATTTCAGTTCCACTTTTTATATCAGGGTATGAGACTCTGGGACAGGCATATAA
>JAQVIE010000193.1 GCA_028695895.1 Methanospirillum sp.
ATAATTTGGGCCATGACCGATATTTCATACCTGAAGAAATAATTTATGCACTTGGAATGATTCCTATACGACTAGGAAAGGGAGGAAATGAGTATTTGGTAGAACTGGGAGCCAGGTATATATCCTCTCAAAATTGCGCTTTTATACGATCATGCATGGGAATGTTCGCAGAAAACACTGATCCATACCTGCAAAAAACCGATCTTTTTGCTTTTGATAATGTATGTATGCAGGTATTCAGACTAGGAGAAGTATCTAAATATATTTCAAATAAAAAAGCCATGTTTCTAGGGATTCCCCGGAATCTTTCCTCTCAATCTTCACGAACATATTTTCTAGGGGAAATGAATCATTTTACCCGGAAACTCGAGGAGTTGCAAGGACACACGCTAGATTCTGACAATCTTGCTCAATCCATTGAATTATTTCAGGAAATAAGGAGATTAACTCTTGATCTCTACAATTCCCTCATTGCGAAAGATGTCCCAATCAGCTGGAATGAGGTCAATGCGGTAGTTCATTCCGGATATTATCTCGATAAAAAGAGATATGCCATTCTGCTCCATGAATTAATTGAAGAAATAGATTCTTTTCCATCTCTTCCTTCAAATCACAATAAAAACGTCAAAATAATCATCTCAGGTAGCCCAATCGCTCCAGGCGATACCAAACTGAATGATATCATTACACAGGTTCATGGAACGATTGTGGGTGATGATCTCTGGTCAGGGCGTAATATGTTATTAAATATGAAAATCAGATCCCCTTCTATTGCCGGAATTGCAGATGCATATCTGAATTGGATAATTCATCATTCATTGCCCTGTTTCGATAACGAATTAGATAACCGGGTTGATAACCTAATACAGACCGTACGCGAAACACAAGCACAGGGAGTTATTTATCATACTATCAGGTATTGTGATTCTGCTACACTAAAAACGATGGGGTTAAAAAACCGACTTAAAAATGAAGGCATTCCTCTCCTTGAAATTCATACGGAATATTCAAAGTCTGATCTGGAAGCCATCCGTACTAGAATTGAGGCATTTTTTGAAATGATAATGGCTACAGAAGAAAGGGGTGTATTATTTTGAGTGCCATCTACCAGCCATTCAGGTATCCTGATGAAATAAAACCATTGGTATTAGAGAAAGAAGATCTCGTCTTTTCTGACGGATCAACTGTAACATCAGAAGATATCTGGGAATTTATGACAGTAACTGGACCGAAAAGGTTTCCATTTGCCTTTTCTACAAATCCGGCATTTGGTCATCAATTATCCGGTGATGTTACGTTAATCAGCAGTATCAGAAGAGCTTATTTTGGGATGACAGGAATTGATCGGGTCAAAAATATTGTCCGGAAGGGTACACCTCTTGTAATTGTGCAAGGTGGAATTTCAAATGACCTCTATCTGGCTTCTGGATGTATCCCAGTGGGCCCTATGTTTATCAGAGGATGGCTCATGAACTTACAGGAAGGAAGAGGATATAGGAAAGCAAATTTCGACGGGGCAGCATTACTTGAAGAAGCACGCCAGAATCTTTCATTTGAGTGTTGTAACCTTATTGCTAATATTGGCCTTCTAAAAAACCGGAATTTACCTATTGCTGCGATTGCACCGTGCCTTTGTTCACGATGTTCTGATATGGCGTACGCTGTTGAAGCCTATAAGAGCCAGTCAGGTGCGATACCAGCCTTTTTGATGGATTATCCGGTTAATCATGACTGGGGTGAATGGAGAACTACCTATCTTGCCGAAGAACTTCATCTCATGGCTGAACGATTGGGAAGAATATCCGGAAAGGAGGTTACTGATGCAGACCTTATGGCTGAAATAAAACTTGAAAACCGTGCACGGGCTCTTTCACGAGAATGTGAAAAAATTTGGCGTTCCGGGGAAGTTCCACCAACAAATAGTATTGATCGGGGATTTCACCATCTCGCACTGATGGGTGGCTTTGATTTTCCTGTCGCGAATAAAATTCTTGAGGAAACTCGGGATGAATTAAAGGTCAGGGTTCGTGAGGGAGTGAAGGGTTTTGGTCTTGCGGATAATCCTGCGAGGTTATTTATCTGTGGTTCATGTGTTACTCCGAATCAGAATTTTGTTGATAAAAAGGGAGGAGTTCTGGTTGGAAGTGATGATATCTGGAGTTCAATATGCATGGATGTAAAAGAGACCGGAGATCCCTTTAAAAACTTGGCAATGGCATATGGATCGCTTCCGTATGAGCGTTCAACAGAAGAAAGAGCACAATGGACGATTGAACAGGTGAAAGCATCTCATGCTGACGGGGTAATTTTTATGTACAACTGGGGGTGTAATTACCAGAGTGCTGTCGCAACAATGATAACAGATATTATTAAGAATGAAACCGGATTACCTGCTATCATCATTGAAATTGGAGAACTTGCTCGCATGGAATCCTTGGAACAATCACAAAATCGCATCGAATCCTTTATCGAGATGCTTAAATAACACCAGTTATCCCAGATTCATCCTGAGAAATATACAGAGTGTATTTTAGAGATAGCCATGTCCTGTTCCATACATATTTCGAGAGGAATACAAAAGAATCGAAGAATTAGGAGATACTCTCTCAAATATTAGTAATTCTATTGATTGGGAATGTATTAGAGAAATTTTATCACCTCTCTATAATGATAACAAAGAAGATGATGGACGCACTCATTTAGACGAAGTATTGACGATAAAAACCCTGGTATTACAACATCTCTATGGATTATCGGATTATGAAACCGAACGCAATATTTATGATCGAATGAGTTTTCGTCATTTTTTAGGATTTCCAAAAACAATCCCTGATCGTTCAACGATTTGGGTATTTAAAGAGCGATTAACAAAAAATGATTGTCTCAATTTGATTTGGGAAGAATTACAACGCCAACTCGACGATTTAGGGTTTGGTCTTCAACATGGTGTTATGCAGGATGTTTCCTTTATTACCGCAGATCCAGGTCATGCAAAAAAAAGGAAAAACCAAGAGGTGATGAAGCATTAACAAGGTGGTCAAAAGATGGGCACTTGGAGTAAAAATGAAAATTAATCCTATTTTGGTTTTAAAATGCATACTTTAGTGGACAAGGACTTTTTATTTATTCGGGAAATAGCAACTACGACGGCTTCACTCCATGACAGCAAAATTGATCTTACCAAACCTGGTCAAACAGTTTACCGTGATAAAGGATATTTTGGCGTTAAACCTGAAGCATCTATGGATAAAACAATACACCGGGTAACCCGAAATCATCCTTTGAGTTGTAAAAAAACGCCGAAACAAAGCAATTTCAAGAGTTCGTTCTCTTGTAGAATTACCTTATGCTGTTATGAAACGAATTTTTCAAGAGTGGACATGTTTTGGTAACGACAATTAGGAGAGTTCACGTCAAATATTTCTTTAATTGCTTTTGTTTCAACCTGTATCGATTGAATAGCGTTCAAAAAAATGTGCAGTAATAGCGATGGCTATCGTTCGTGAAAGAAAAATCGTAGAATTATCGCATCTTTTTAGCTTTTTTAGTTTTTATCAGTGGTGAAATTCATACCTCAAGTGGTTAATTTGAAGTCGGAGATCTAAATTGGGGGTTTTTAGCTATTCTCTAAGGAACAAAACGCTGTTGAAAGAGGATTCAGATTCATAAAAGGG
>JAQVIE010000194.1 GCA_028695895.1 Methanospirillum sp.
GACAGTTGTGGTCGGTAGATCTGCACGGGAATATGCATCAATAAAACAGGTTAGATCCGGTGAAAGGGAGATGGCATGATCTGCCTGCCCTGGTGTCAAAAGTTTCAGGTCATTGCCATCAAACTGAACCCGATACAAATACTGGTAATATGGATTCCCGCCTTCTCTCCCACCTGCCGTGAAGTATATATGCCCGTTTTTCTCATCAACGGCAAGAATCTTCCGCACAACCCATGATCCTTTCGTAACCTGATTTTTTAATGACCCATTGGCATCATAACGATATAGGTGGCCCCATCCATCCTGCTCAGAGAACCAGATGATATCACCATTTGCAAGGATACGAATATTCGGTGTCCCTTCGTATTCCAGACTGGATTCTATATATGATGAACCAGTTTCATTCATTATCTCACGCACTTTACCAGAATACGGATCTGCAGCCAGAAGACGGAGTGTTTTCTCTCCCCGTTCAACAAAGAGTGAGTACATGATTTTTCCAGTCTCATCCCACCATTGAAGGAGATTCTGGTCATTGTCCATCAGGCTTACCTCAGGCTGTGACCGGAATTTCAACGGAGTGATTGCATGGGATTGCAAATCGATGATAACAGGTTCATACCCTGGAACATGAGGATCCCCGGGAAAAGCATATTTATATGAATATGAAAACGGTCGCATTCCGATGCCAGGTGCATCCTGAACAAGCCAGAGTGAACTAACATTTCTTTGGTCCACCCGGTATGTGGCAATTTTTAATGAATCCGGTGACCAGACCAGGTAGGGAACCGGGGGGATGTCAAGCCTTGACTCAGATACCGGATACCTGACCGTGTCTGACCGTTTTCCATAAAAATAATCCTGTGTTCCGTCGGTTGTAAGAGGAGAGGCAGTTCCTGAACTCTTTGAATATAGCCAGAGATTTGAGCCATTAACATAGGCAATTTTTGTATTATCAGGCGATGGTATACCAGATTTAATCTCTTCAGGAAGTGAAATCTCTGTCAAAGCATAAGACGACAGATCGCATTCCCATATCGAACCGCAGAATGAAAACTGAATTGCCATTTCGTCTTCTTTTATCTCCATATCCTGTATTGGCAGAAGGGAAGGCGATATCTGTTTTCCGGAAACGGCACTCAATGCTTTTGATAATTTTTTTGCGTCAATGATCTTTTTTCTAACGCCCTGTGAGATATTTACCAGGAAGAACATGGTGGTGTCACGCCCGGTATCAGTATACCAGAATGCATCAGGCCGAATCCAGCAGGGCTCAATATTGGCATGATAGATATGGGATACGGCATTGTCAGGATAAAAAAACTCAGCCATTGTTTTTTCGTGAACAGTTGCCGGATTGTGAGTATCTTTTGCCATGGCCGGAATAACAAGCAGGGCAGAAAGGATGAGAAGATACATTATGAGAAATTTCAATCGTGGTACCATAAAAAATGAGGGATAGAATAAGGTAAATAAGTGACTGATAAACAGGTGTTCAGATATATATTATTCAGGTAACCCTGAAAAAGCAAATTTGTTTATAGAAGGTGATTGCTATCAGGTTTGCCTGATAATTCCCCTATAATGCATCAAATTCGCGGTTATTCCTAAGCTCAGTTAAGAATGAATAATTATAAAAAATATTTTATGCAATAATATTACCAAAAAAAAGAAAAAAACTTATTCATGACAATTTTCTCATATTTTTTCTGAAAAGTCATGAATTGTATGAACCATCCCGGCAGTTCTTTCCAGACTGATAACAAATGCAATTCCCATCCCAGGGGTATTAAGTTCTACTGCATTTTCAATGGCAGCTAAAATTGCATCAGTCTTATCCTTCTCCACTACTGTGAGGATAATTTCCTTTTCAGGTTCAATAGGGATACCAAAGACAGATTGTGTCTCATGAATTCCAGTTCCCCGGCCCATCATTATTGTCCCGCCTGATGCCCCCGCTTTACGTGAAGCCTGAATTACCTTTTCAGACCACCCTTTTTTTACAATTGTCACAATAAGGTTTTTTCTTCTTTCAAGATTCATAATAATGCTCCTTCTTTTTCTTTATACATTATTCCAATGGCTAACATAGTAAGAATCGGAGTAAGAAAGATAAATGCAACCATTCCAAATCCATCCAAAAGGGGATCTCTCCCAACCATTGTATCAGCAACACCTACTCCAAATGCCATAAGAAAAGTAACTGACATGGGACCTGTGGCAATACCTCCTGAATCAAATGCAATCCCAATAAAATCTGGGTCACTGAGATATATAAGAATGAGTACAAGAATATATCCAGCTGCAATTATTGGAACAAAAGAAAAGCCATAGATAATTTTTATCATGCCAATGCTTACTGATATTCCAACAGCAAAGGAAACAGCATAAAGGACAAGAGTATCCTTGATATATCCATTGGAAGAAGTTTCTATCTGATCACTTAGGACACGGACTGCAGGTTCGGCATAGGTTGTCAAAAACCCCAGGGTGAAACCAAAAGGAATTATAATCCAGGTTTGTTCTATTGTTGCACAAATCGCACCAATATTCTGTCCTGCCGGGAAAAACGCGACATTTACTCCCTGAAAAAACAGAACCAGTCCAATGAAAGTGATAAATAGTCCTTTGAAAAGATTTACCACATAATTTTTAGGCAGTTTAAGTGAGAGAGCCTGCATTATGAGAAAAAATATTACTAATGGCAATAACGCCTGAATAACATCCATAAAGACAGTATCGATGTTTTCACAGATGGAAAGATAGTTCATAATGCAACAATCCCCATCATTAAAACACCGATAACCGACCCGACAGAGGCAAAACCTACAAGGCCAAAACCATCAGATATTGCAGAACGGCCTCCAAGAACAGATATGACACCAATTCCCAGCGAGAGAAATATCGGGCCGTTAACAGGTCCGACAGTAACTCCACCTCCATCAAATGCGATCGGGACATACTCTGCAGGAGTGAAGAGCAATAGTGTCAAAATGATTAGATATCCGGCTGTAAAGAGGTATGCCAGCGGAACATTGAAGATTATCCTTAGAATGGAAGCTGCAACAAAAAAACCACTTCCCATGGAGATAACCATGATTAAACCAAATCTGTCTAAACCACTATCTGTAACACTTTCAATCATATTTGCAAGTACTCTTACATCCGGCTCAGCAACTGTTGCAAAAAAGCCAAACAGGAATGCAATAAAAAAAATGATTAAAATTGTTCCTGAACGGACAATTTCTGATCCAATGGCATTACCAATAGGAATCAGGCCGATATTTACTCCAACCAGAAACAGGGTAATTCCAACAATTACCATAAGACTTCCAATAATGAACTGAAATGCTTGTGTCATGGAGAAATCAGGTATGAACATGACATGTATTATGAGAATTATCAGTGTTATCGGGATAATTGCCTTGGAAATCTCTAAAAGTTGTGATTTAAAGTCTGATATCATATTTTTTCAAAAAGGATTTTTTTAAACCCATCAAATAACTGGCTCAAAGTTTAGTGATATTATACCATATCAATGTATCGATATCTACACAGATTTTTTCTCTTTTCCGAGAGAAACCATGAGAAAAATTATGATTTATTATTATAAATACTTATTACCCTGTTTTTTAAGTATAAGAAGGGGTTTTTTCGCACTTCTGGCAA
>JAQVIE010000195.1 GCA_028695895.1 Methanospirillum sp.
TTTACTTACCGGACGTTTAGAATCAGACAAACCAAAAACTGCAATGCCCATAACCTGGGGCGATATGAGGGCATGCAATACAATATTTTCAGGTTTTGGAGAGATACCTGATCCTGGTCCCTGGTGAGATATCCATATGCTATTGTCCTGCATCTTTGAAAATTAGGTGAATACCAAATTCAATTATTGATATATTATTCGTATTCAGGTTGACTGATCCTGTTTCATATCACATAACAGACCATTATTCTCTCTGATTTTCATGATAACTTTCTCCACAACAATCTCAAATGCTTCATCTGAACAATCTACCCTGATATCTGCATACTTCTCATACAAGGGAATTCTCTGGTCATACATATCGCGAAGGTTCTGACCTGGTTCAAGGACCACTCCCCGTGTAATGATATTTTTAAGTCTTTTGACCATTTCATCAAAAGAGATCTCCAGGTATATGGTAATACCATCTGATTTCAGATGTTGCATTGCCCTGATGCTATATACCACACTGCCTCCGGTTGCAATAACCGTATGGATACATTCAAGAGAAAGAATGCATGCCTCCTCGACCTTGAGAAAATCATTTACTCCACTGTTGTCGATTATATCCTGTAAGAGCTTTCCTGTATGCTCCTGGATGACGATGTCGGTATCTATAAAGCGAAAACCCAGCGTTTTTGCAAGAATAACTCCGAGAGTGCTTTTTCCTGAACCTGGCAGACCAATCAGAACAATATTATTCATCTGATAATCATCTTTAAATTAAAAAGTGATCTCCATATCTATCTCTTTTTCCAATGCCTGAACAAAAGATAACAAAAATTCATGCCGTTTTTCTGCCATTTTTTGCCCGGACCGGGTATACAACAGACCAGACAACTGAAGCAGTTTCTCATGCATGTGATTCAGCCCGTCTTTAATATCATCTCCCCGTTCTCCTGCAGAAATAAACGTCCTGGCAATGCCCACGGCTCCCATGGCATCCAGTTTATCTGCGTCTGATAGTATCTGAGCTTCCAGTGTCTCAGGCACCATGGCAGTGCTGAACCGGTGGGCCTTGATGGCATGCAAGATTTGTGAAATACGTTTCTCCCCATACGATATCCTGATTAAGTACTTCTCAGCCATCTCTGCCCCTTTTATCTCATGTGGGACCCCGGTTTTTCTTTCCAGCGGGCGGGCGATATCATGGAAAATCGCCGCGGGAATCAGGATATCCATCTTTGCATCCTCCTCCCTTCCGATGATCTCACACAGGGTGATTACACGGAGGGTATGGTCAAATCCATGTGAACCCGGCTCATTTATTGCCTTCTCAACAAATATTCGCATTTCACGATACTGTTCCATCATAATTTTTTAAAAGAAAAAGTGTTACTATTACATTGTCTGCTTCTTCCAATAAAAACCCAGAACACATCCTGCTACACCCTCTTTGGTAACTGTGATCTCTGCCATAGGTTTTAAAGCCAGCCTGATCATCCAGAGAACTCTGATTTCAGAACTCTCCATGAAAATTTCTGAATCATACCATGACGATGTAACAAATACTTTTTTTTCATATGTGACTTAGAGACAGATCCCTCACACAGGTATAATAGGATATGGACACAAAATGATCTTAAACCGGGTACCCTCATCCCCGGAGAAGAGGACTAACCAATATGTGTATTGCAATTCCTGCCGAAATTCTTGAAATACGTGAAGATAATACCGCTTTTGTTGACTTTGGAAGTCTGAAACAGGATATCAGAATTGACCTTGTTGATGTTCAGGTTGGAGATTTCGTTCTTGTTCACGTGGGATTTGCCATCCAGAAAGTGAACAGGGATGATGCACTTGAGACCAGGGAACTTTTCAGGCAATGTTATGCAGCGATGGAAGAAGCTGCATAACCCGGTTTTATAAAGGTAAGACTCAAATTCATGAGCTTATCAACATCGGAAATGCCTGTGAAATTCCGTTGATGATGAACTGAACAGCTATTGCCATAAGCATAATACCCATCAGTCGGTTTACCACCCGGTACTCACGTTGACCAACTCTTTTTGTTATCCTGGCTGAAGATACCAAAATGACATAGGTGATGATAATGGTCAGAATCACCGACCCCAGAATGATTCCAAATTCCAGGGGTTTAACAAAAACCGGGGCATCCTGGGAGAGGACAATGACAGTTGTGATCGTTCCTGGACCGGATATCATTGGGAATGCAAGTGGCATTGAAGAGATTTCTTCCGCATCAATACTCTCATATTTTTCTGTTGCCGTGACTTTTGACCTGGAAGTCCGCCCATTTACCATCTCCATCCCAATACCAAATAACAGAACTCCGCCGGCGACTGTAAAGGCACTTATGGTTATCCCAAATAATAAAAGAAGAGAAGAACCCAAAAAAGTAAAAAAAATCAGCACCGCTGTGGCAATACGACACCCATGAGCCGCAACCCGGCGTTTGTCTTCGGCATCCATAAATTCAGTTATGGCATTGTAAACCAGCAGGGCACCCAGGGGATTTACTACGATGAGGATGGATGAAAAGGCGAAAAGAGAAAAACTAATCAGATCTGTTGCCATGGTCCATAGTTGGAGACATTAGTAATATACAATTCCATTTTCCAGGGCACTGATGTTTTCATACCTTTCAGTAGACAGATTGGTGCTGATAACAACTTCCGGAATGACACATCCAAAGTTGTGGGCAGGGAACCAGTAAAGTCCGTCGCCATAAACCGGCTGGACATCATATACCTTCAGATCAGCAGCAGTGTAATTCATGGAAATTACACTTACATTGGAGAAAGCAAGTTTTTGCAGAAGCCTGGATCTGATATCATTCTCCCCAAACATAAATGCGAGAACTCTGAATGTATCCTCCAGCACATATTCCGTGTGAACTTCGGCATACCCTGGCATTAATGATATCATGACTGATTCAATCCGAAGATAACCTTCTGAATCAGTAGTGGCGGCAAATGACTGGGACACCAGGATCAGAAAGCACCCGATCAGCATCACCAGACCGAACTTCATTCTTAAAAGGTTTGACAATAGCAGTTTAAATTCTTTTGTCAAAAAAAAGGAAAAGGTGATTATTTCCTGGAAATCAAGGTTATCTCAATTGATGATACATGAGTTTTTCCACTTTCTGTATCAACGGCTTCTGTGGAGGTAAATATGGATTTTTTTTCTACATTCTGCAAAAATCTGTTCAACGCTATTTCAGTTGTGTCCACAGCTCGTGAGATAGCTCTGCCCCTTGCTTTGACGATTACTTCTGATGCCCCATTATTAAATTGTGTAACAACCGCCAGAACATAGTTCATAACCGGTTTGTTTCCCACAAAAACAATATTGTCATCCTCCATGCTGACCATAGGTATTACAGGTACCCGCGATCGCAAATCAGCTCAGCGTTCAGAATCGAAGCTCCTGCGGCACCCCTGATAGTATTGTGGCCCATTACATTATAGCGGATTTGCGGTCTGAGTCTGCCTACTGATATTGTCATACCTTTGCCTTTCATTCTGTCAAGACGCGGTTGGGGACGGTCCGGCTGAGTCATATAATCAATTGACTTCTCTGGTAATGTGGGAAGATCCATGATAGGACATTTCCAGTTTTTGAACGCTTTTTCAACCATTTCCACAGACTCCTT
>JAQVIE010000196.1 GCA_028695895.1 Methanospirillum sp.
CAGTACAATATTCTCTGAAACCCTGATGGCCATGCCACCGGAACAGATGTATTCGCTGATAAAAAAACTGCTGACAAGCCCTGATAGATAGCATGCCTTTTATCCGGGTTTTAAATGGTAAAGACAGATATCAGATAACAGAATAAACTACTGTCATATCCCAGGCACACAGCCAGTTTGGGAAAAAGTAAAGGCTTGTTGAAACGAATATATTTAAAATTTCAGGTCACTCAATGGTTTCAGATATCGGGTATCTGGTCGGAGCAATCGGGACTTTTTTTGCAATCCTGGATCCGTTCGGTAACCTTCCGTTTTTTATTGCATATACCAGTTCCCTGGGTTCAAGGGCACGGAAAAGGACTGCACTTGTTTTATCAGTCTTCATCTTTGTAGCGATGTCACTTTTCCTTTTTTCAGGTCAGGCAGTTTTAAATTTTTTCCACATATCCCTGCCTGCATTTCAGATTGCAGGTGGCATCATTCTCTTTGGTGTAGCGATGTCCATGATGAGCGGGACACATACCATAACCATGAGCCGGGTTATCTCTGACACTGGAAAAGAATGTTTACTTGAGAGGAATGAATCAATTTTGCCAAGAATAATTGTCCCTCTTGGTATTCCGCTGTATGTGGGGCCGGGATCAATTGCAGCAGCCATCCTCTTTGGCAGCAATGCACCAAGTAAAACTGCATTTTTCGGAGGGCTGCTGGTAATTCTTGTCATTGTGATCTTCATTACCCTGCTCAACATGAGTTCGGATTTCATTGCCAGGGTGCTTGGAAACCAGGGGATTGAGATCCTGGTAAGGCTTATGGGGCTTGTGCTTGCAGCAATTGCAGTGCAGCTGACTCTTGAGGGTATTACCGGGGCTATCACAACCATGATTCTCCCGTCTTTGAACGAATGGCTTTCTATATCCGGATGACCATATCATCCATGCCAATTATTATATCTGAAAAATCCGGTCCGATGTCCCTGATTGATATTCGTTTATCAAGTGAGGTATAAAGATCAGCAGCAAAATGAACCAATGCCAGTTGTTTTGCCCCTGCCTCTTTTGCAAGACGAAGTGCTGCTTCAGGGTTTAAATGTGGCCATCCCTGGTCTTCCTGTCCTGGGAGATAGGCACATTCGGTAATCAGAAGATCGGCTCCGGTCCCAAGGGTTAAAATCCCCTCGCATGGCCCGGTATCGGTGCAGAATGCAATCGTTTTTGAAAGTTCAAACCGGTACCCGAAGACCGGTTGTGTGTGAACGAGGAATGCAGTCTCTACCGGGATAAGAAGATCGCATCTGCCTTCTGAAAGCTCAGTGATTGTGACCGGATAGGCAAGTTCGGAAATTGGGATGGTATAGGGATATCCGATAAATCCGGATAGCATACCAACCCCTGGCGGGCCATAGATGGACAGACCGCCTTCAAACTGGCACCGTGCCAGGGTATGCAGACCAGATATATGATCAAGGTGAAAATGAGAGAAGAACAGGAGGGTCGGTTTTTGTATGGATGGATATACGTCCGGGATCTTTGTAAATCCCTCTCCGGCGTCGAGAATGATAAAACAATCAGGGGTATCAATGGTGATGCAGGTGGTATACCCGGTTTTTGAGGTGTACCACCCGTTTGTTCCATGAAAAATTACAGTGTTCTCTTCCATTATCTCATGAGTATATCGAACCCGTAAACAGATATAAGGAGTGTTCCGGCCTCTGCCAATGACAATGACTCTTAAAAATATTGAGATGAGATCAATAAATATAAGTCTGCGATGATCTGCCCCTGATAACTCCAATCACTCCATAAACAATCAGGTAACACCCGATAAACACGATGAGAAGTTTCATTCCATCCTGGGGATAGAGAATAAGATAAAACCCCACAACAATGCTGAGCACCCCTCCGATAATCAGAAAAAGCCATGAAAGCCGGTCCTGAATGAACCCTGACGAAAACCCAAGTTGCATGATACCCATCATCAGTACCACAACCCCTAAAAGTATCCCCATCAGCGAGACTGTCATATCAGGGTTGAAGAGGGCAAACAGACTGACTGCTCCGCCTATGATTCCAAGAATTATAAACGGAACAGAAAATCCGGAACCTCTCACCGAATAGCCAATACCCACAATAATCAGTGATATCAGAAAGATTATTGCGGCCAGAAACACTCCGATTACATTGGGGATAAAAGGTGAAAAGATTAGCATAATAAGACCGATGAGTATGGCAACCACAGCAGCCTGCCTGGACATTCCTGTGCTTACCCAGATCATGTTCATACAGGAAGATTGAATCAGGAGGTAATAATCCTAATCGGTCCTTAGGTTTTATGTTCAGAAATTTTTTATTGCATGGCTATCTTCTGCATAAGAGCCATTATTCCCGGCTTTTGTTTTCTCATACCAGTGCCCATCTGTCCGGGTCCGAATCCTCCGAACATCGGTGGTGCTTCAAACATCTCGGTATTCATCCGGTTGGTTATCTCGTCAAATATCCGCTTGTAAGCTGTACAGTGAGGATCAACACCGGTGATCTCTCCTCCTGACGGGGCTATTGCATTATATGGGCATCCTCCCCGGCAATATTTGATGTGGGAACAGGATGAGCAATGAGTATCTACATAGGCTTTAAACTCATTCATGAGTCGGCCTGCTTTTGATTCATCAAGTTCCTTCTGCGTCGGCCGGTCAGAGACATTTCCCATGACATACACATCCATCCCTACAAACCGGTAACATGGATAGATATTCCCATCCGGACCGATGGCATAGGTATTTCCCATGCAGTCGGCAAATGTGCAGACATTGCCCCTTCTGGTAAAAACACACCTGACCAGGTCATTTATGTTCATGATATCTATCTCATGGTAGTGGTCAAGTGACTTATCCAGGAGATAGACGAGGAGTTCTCCGAATCGTTCCGGGGCCAGTGCCCATTCATTCGGGCTGTCGCTTCGAAGTGAGGGAAGTGCAGGGTGGAGTTTCATCGTAAAGCCCTGATCAAGGAAGAACTGCACAACAGACTCCCGCTGGTGTTCAGAATATCCGGTAAAAGTGCAGATAAATCTGACATTAAGGCCATATTCCTTTGCAATATGGTACCCTTCCATCGTCTTTTTAAAGTATCCGTCTCCCCGCTGATAATCGGTAATATCCTCAGGGCCGTCGATGCTGGACCCGATTGGAATATTATATCCTGCAAAAATCTTAGCAAGTTCTGGGGTCATACGCCAGAGATTTGTCTGGATCGCGAATGAGGGTTTATTTTTAATAAGGCCCTCTGCAAGAAGGGGGAGGGCCTGCCTGTAAAAATCAGGCCCGGCAAGAAGGGGTTCGCCACCATGGAATGTTATCGTGACCGGATCATCACGAAAATCAGAAAGCCAGGTTATCGTATCCTTTACAGCCTGAATGTTCATCACCGGAGATCCTTCTTCAGAACTCCAGCAGTATTTACAATTGGACGGGCAGCCAAGGGTCGGGATTATCATTATGTGGAAGGGGGTTTTCATCAGTCCACCTGAAAGTAATTACCATGTTGAACCGGAGATGTAAATTAAGTAAGCATCCGGGTGAGAAAACTCAAGGGTAATAACCAATAGAAATTATACGGTTTTTAAGGTTTTATCCAGAAATTGCAGAGAAA
>JAQVIE010000197.1 GCA_028695895.1 Methanospirillum sp.
AATTCGTTCATTCACATCGAAGTCCAGACTGAACATGATGGGATGATGGATCTCCGGATGGTGAAATATGGTTATCTTATTGGTGCTTCACGATCCCGGTTTGACCATGATAAATGCCGTGTTATAGAAATCCCTCACCAGGTAGTAATGTACCTTGAAGAACACAAGCGAATCCGTGATGAGTTAAAGGTCAGGATCATTCTACCTGACGATACAATCGTCCATTACACGGTCCCGGTGTTTAAACTGTACTCCTACACAGCCCGCGAACTTGGTGAAATGAATCTTTACCTTGTAATCCCCCTGGTCCTCGTCAAGTACCGCAAACGGTTTGAGACCCTTTGCCGACAAAAGAACCTGAACAGGGAAGAGTTTGATGCAATTGTGCGGGATGTATTGCAGGACATTGAAGAGATCATCAGCATTTCCGGGAAATGTGAAGATAAGGGAGTGATGGATGAACAGACAAAAGATGTTATTCTCTCAGCGACAATGGAATTATATAACCAGTTGCATCAGAAATATATTCAGGACAATGCAAGCAGGGAGAAGGTGGAGAATATGATAGAGAGTGTGACTCAGAAGATCAGCAAAAAATGGCATCAGATTGGGATTGAAGAAGGTGCTGAACAGGGAAAGATCGAGGAGGCCCGTAACATTGCCCGGAACCTCATCATGTTAGGTATGGAGGATGAGTTTATCAAAAAGGCGACCGGGCTATCTGGTGATGAGATCAGGAGACTGAAAATTTAATTTATATGCATCAATCCTCATCGCAACGGTCAAGATAGATAATATTTCCACCTAACTTTTTCCGAACACTCATGGCTGGTAATCACAGTTGTAAAAATTTCAGGAAAAGTCCATCTCATCAAGGAATGGGAGTAATCCGATTACCGTCAGTTTATCGCCTGCCTCTTCTGTTCGTATAATCGTTACACCAAGTGGTATTGATCTCATCGCCTCATCGAATAAAGGATTCATCTCCCGTTGAATCTCAAGAAATAGCGGGAGTGGGATAAATGGGCGTTCATGTTCCTTAAATTTTCCATACTCTTTAAGGTCCTGATCATAGGTTGAATTATATGCAAGATCTTTTTCAAAATAAAGAATAATTTCACAAGTTTCACGAAGACTTATCTGTTCAAGTGCCCTGATATCTGCAACCATACCTGAAACAAGATTTGCAAGAACCACTGGAAACTCTGGTTTTTCTTCCTGCATTATCCAACCCCCTGGGTATGAATCGCTTCTATAACTCTTTCAAGTGTTTCGCGGTGTTTTTTTGATTCTTTTTTCATGTCACGAAGGTTAGAGACCATCTCCTCCTGCATCTTCAGACTCCGTTTCTGAAGCTTTATCATCTCCTTGAGATATTCAAGCCCAAGTTCTGAACGGTGAAACATCTCTTTTTGGAAGTCGCCAAAGTGAGGTTCAAAGTGTGTGAACATCCCTTCATAAACAGACTCAGAAACGGTTAAAGATTCAACTGATATCAGTGGTTCCTCTTCAGCTTTGAGATCTTCACAAAAACGGATGAGTTCATCTTCTTCACCTTCAGCAACAATCCTGACCGAACTATCAGGGAGGTTTTCTGCGTATCCAAAAATACCATGCCGGTTTGCAACAAGTCTCGCAAATCCCCGAAAGCCAACCCGTTGCACACGGCCGGTCACCAGAATAGTATATCTTTTCTGCATAGGCTGTGGTTGTCCTATGCTGAGACGGGAAACGGGTTTAATATTTCGTTTCCTGATGGCCGGGAAAGAGGTGGTGAAGAAAAATCTCAATCCCGATAACCGGCTGATCAATGTCAAACCTGTTTAATACCTCTGGATGAATCTCACCAAATGTTCCGGCCTTCTTCCCGTCAACCATGATATCAGCCGCACGACCAGAGATGAATGCCGGATCAACACTTTCCTCCGGAATGTAGGAGATCCCAAGTTCCCTCATCAGGGCATCTGCTGTTGCATAAGCCTCTGAAAAGTCTGCTCCAGGGTGAGTTGATGCAAGGGCGAGTTTCTGGAATGTCTGCTGTTTAAAGACAATATCACCGGTATGAAAGATCCGCTGTGGAAGTTCACGCCTTTTGTTCATTCTTAGCAGATCTAAAAGTAGCGGCAGAAGGTCTGTCCTGACAAGTGTCTGTTCTTCAGATATCGGATGCAGGAGATAAAGGGCATCAGGATCAGGCTCCCGCTGCATCCGGGTAAACATGACATCCTCATTTGACAAAGTGAAAGGCATAACCTCCAGGTACCCAAGTCCGCAGCAGATATCCCGGATTGCTGATGCAAGGGCAATAATCGGGTGTTCGCATCCGGTTGTGAAGGTTGCAGGAAGCTCTGTGTCAAGGTTACTAAAATCGGCCCCTATTGCCACATCCTCATATACATCCCATTCATGCATGATATCAGCCCTGTAACAGGGTATCCTGATCGAAACTCTGGTATCACCGGTTTTTTCTGCTCCGTATCGCATCTTCTTCAGAATTTCTGCAATCTCTTCAGCAGAGAACGAGGTTCCAAGGAGTGTATTACATGAAAGGACATCAATATCCCGGAAGGCAGGAGAGAGATCAGGCATTACCACCCCGTTTACCGTAACGCTCTCACATCTTCCTCCTGCTGTGATAAGAGATGTGCATAACACCTTAAGTGCAGTCATTACCGCACGTTCATCAGTCCCTGTAACGTCAAGGAGAAGGTTTTTAGAACTTTCAGTGACCCTGGTTAATTCCCCGTTGATGATGGGGGGGAATGAAAGGACATTTCCATTCACATCCTCGATAAGTGGCATGACTGGTTTGTCTTTCACGATATGAGAATAATCGCGGCCTTTCGGATGTTCTTCCATGATCTCCGCAAGAGTCATCTCACGATCATAATCCAGTGGAACAAAAGACCGGGATACCGGGGCGCCATAATATCTAAACGGAGGGATTACTGTGTCAAGGTCATGAACACCTATGGCCACCTTTGCCCGGCCACGGCCGACAACCCAGTGCAGGGCTTCCTGAACGCCCATAAGGCTGATGATAGCCTCATTATCAAGGTTAATGTCCCTGATAACTGCTGAACCGATGTACGGCCTGACATCTTTCAGGTTTTCATCAACCGAAAATGTGATAGATGAAGGACTTACCTGATAAACCTCTTCTCCGGTCTCAATTCCAAGATATCCACGCATTGCACGTGCAACCCCTTCGGTTGAGTAAAGGTCAACTCTTGACGGGAAGAACTCAACATCCACCTGGTCCTCAAGGATACGTTCAATATCTGAACCAATCATCGGAAGATGATCGATGATGGTCTGCCGGTCAGTCCCACACAAGTGCTCCATATATTTGTAGGGTAATGATACAACCGGCATCAGCACCGACCTCCATGAATTACGGGGGTATTCCTTATCCAGTCGATATCACTCTGGTAGAGTTCACGAAGATCGGTAAGCCCCATTCTTAACATGGCAACCCGTGATACACCAAGTCCCCAGGCAAGGACAGGACAGGTGATACCCCAGGGTGAGGTTACTTCTTCCCGGAAGATACCGGCTCCCCCAAGTTCGACCCAGCCCAGATCCTCAATAAATACCTCCGGTTCAACGCTTGGCTCCGTGTAGGGGAAGTATCCAGGTCTGAAACG
>JAQVIE010000198.1 GCA_028695895.1 Methanospirillum sp.
CACGGAGATCTGCAAAGAAAGTCTTACCATGGTCCCGCACACCATACAGCCTTCCTGCAGTTTTTACCTGTTCTGGCAGAGGATCATGTCCTGCCTCACTAAACTCTGTCCTTACAGCTCCTATTGTATGTGAACGTCTGAACTCATGAGGGTACACAGGTACCCCGGCATTAACAAGCTGGTGACGTTTTGCCAGTCTTTGATCATCAAACTGAATAGATGGATTATCCTGCATGAAAAACTCCGAAATTCCAGGTTAAAAGGTATATCATCACCCCGGACCCCTGGATCTGATATAAGCTCTCTACATATTACCCTGCACTGTATTTATCATCACGGAAAGAAGAAGACAGGGGATCTTCTCTCATACTCTTCTTGATATAAAAACCAGAAGAGCTGCCAGTAATGCGATGACAATGGGAACCGCAGGACAGGGAATTTCTTTTCCGGTGCCTTTTTCCGGGATAAGGAGAGTATTTACCTGGAGGACCTGGCCGGGTATTAACTCAGCCATTGAAGAATAATCCTGGTACCCGGCAAGGGACAGTCGGTATGAATGTTTTCCCGGACTTACTGTATCAATGGTGCCGGGGGTGACCCCGACAAAGGAATCATCAAAATATATTTCTGCTCCGGCGGGTTCACTGTTCAGGATAAGTTTCCCACAGCCCTGGGGCATGGGACTTGGATTTAATCTTACAGAAACCGGAGTTACCTCGCCAGCCTTTACATCAACAGTTAAACTGTAATCTTCGAAATTTCTGATACTAATGTATACCAGATGAGGACCAGGACTAATACTGGTCAGCTCAAGTGGCCTGCCTGTCTCGGTAATTCCCCTGAACTGACCATCAAGGAATACTGATGCACCTGGAGGATCTGTGTTGATGATTAATGCCCCGTCAGATGTTTTTGTAACAGGATTGAGCGAGGTCTCAATGGTTGTAACCTGCAGGTTGCTGACATACACCCATTCCTCATAATCCTCATATCCTGCCTTGGTTATGAGCACCTGACGTTTTCCTGGAGGAACATTTCCTATCACAGAATTGGTTGTTCCTGAAAAGACTCCGTCCACAAATATCGATGCTCCACCAGGAGTAGTGCTGACCTGAAGGGATCCTGCACCTGAACGGACGGTCATATTTGCATTAAGCTTTGTTACCTGTCCTGGAAGAACGTCAATATTGACCACATATGGCTCAAATCCTGTGAGAAAAAGGGAGACCAGATGAGTTCCTGTACTGATATCCCGGTATGTCCAGGGAGTCATCTGACCCATACCATTATCGATGGTGACTAATGCATCAGGAGGCGATGATATCACTTCAAGAGTGCCAAATGGAGATATGGGAACCAGAACAGCTTTTATTGGAAGAACCTGACCGACAGCCGGAGTTCCTGCAATGGTCTGTTCCCATATCTCAAATCCCTGAACCATTACCCGGATGAGTGTTCCATTGGTCTGATTGCGGGCCGGGATCAGTACCGGTGTTTCTCCCACAAACTGAGAGCCTATAAAAACGTCACCCCCCTCCGGAACGGATGTTACTTCAAAATACCCTGTCTTTTCTTCAGCTGACGCAGGAAACAGAATACAACAGATACATACACAAAAAACAAGAGAATATAACATGAAGCTCTGAAGCAAGTGATTTTTCATAATTAACAGATCAGTATTCGCTCAGCCAGATTATAGAAGATGCCATTGCCTTAAACCAGGATCCTGACATGCTTATATTTTCACGGACAGATAGTAAAAGAAACAAAAAAATACCTCTGCCCGGGTTATTATCTGATTATTATCGGGGAAATTTGATAATGGGATGGATAAAAACACTTATTTTGTGTATGGTACTTGTTTGTGTCTGTTTTAGCTCATGCGCTGATACCAAAGCATCATTCCAGTCACATCTCTACAATGACACCACCATTGTTTCCTGCGTTGGCACCCTGAAGACCGAAGGTGATCTTCTTGTAAGAAGCAATGGAATCCGGGAAGTGTTTGGTGCATCAGGGAAGGGCATTAAGGTTGGAGTTATTGGAAACGGTGTACAATCTCTGGAACAATCCCAGGCATTAGGTGAACTTGGGCCGGTGACGATATTCGAAAGGGGTATTGGTGATGAAGGAACTGCAATGCTTGAAATTATCCATGATATTGCCCCTGATGCCGGGCTCTGTTTTCATGCATATGGAGGCAGCTCTGATCAATTTAAAAAAGCAGTATCCACCCTGGCTGATGCAGGATGCCGGATCATCTGTGATGACCTCTATTTTTTCAGGCAGCCGTTTCTTGAAGATGGCGACGTGGCTTATCATATCAGGGAGGTCTTAAAGGCTCATCCTGATTGTATCTATGTTACTGTATCAGGCAACTTTGCACCGCTTCATTACCAAAAACCATGGAAACTGGGAATCAGCATTGGACCTGACAAGACAATTCATGACTTTGGTGATGGATATTCTGCAATTCCCATGACACTTTTACCTGATGACGAGGTGATTGTAACCCTCCAGTGGGATGACCCCTGGGGATATGCTGTGCATGATTACGACCTTTTCCTCACTGATCCAAACAGGGGGGAAGTTGTTGCGACAAGCATGAATATCCAGGATGAAACCGGAGAGCCATTTGAACACCTGGTCTTCAGAAACGAGATGGACGAATCAAGGCGGGTATCACTATCAATAGTCCGAAACGGTGAGAATGTCACTCCAAACATTCTTGAGATGTATATCAGGAATATCGACACACGCCAGGTAGAGACTGATATTGTAAAAGATCCAGCTGATTCAATATTCGGTCATGCAGCTCTTGAAGAAGTAATTACAGTTGGCTCGGTCATGATTGAGCCCCCTCATTTAATTTCACCTGATTCATCACAAGGGCCTGTTACAATTCTGATCCCTGAACCATCCAGGCGATGGAAACCAGATATCTGCGCACCGACAAATGTACAGGTTAGCGGGGCAGGAAGCTTTCCGGTTCCTTTTCCTGGAACAAGTGCCGCAGCGCCCCATGTTGCAGGAGTCGTCGCACAGCTGTTAAGTTCCTTTCCTGACCTGACAAGGGATGAGCTGATTGATGCATTGTATGAGAATGCATTTGACCTGGGTGAACCAGGCTGGGACCCTGTATATGGATATGGACTTGTTGATGCCGTAAAATCGTTTCAGGCTTTGTTAGAGAGATAATTCCTGGTAAAAGGGATTATATTGAATAAACTGTTTTTATCTGCATATCCAGGTGCTCTTTTGGGAGGGCTCCTGACACCTTGTGAATGACTGTTCCATTCTGAAAGAAAAACAGGGATGGTATGGCAGAAATTCCAAGCTGGTACGCCATCTGCTGGTTTTCGTCGGTATTACACTTGGCAAAGCGTATTCTTCCTGCATAGTCTGTTGCCAGCTGTTCAATAACCGGAGAGAGCATGCGACAGGGACCACACCAGGGTGCCCAGAAGTCAATGATGAGGTTTGGGTTTTCACGAATGACAGATTGAAAATTTTCCTACGTGAGAATAAGAATTCCTGCAGAATCTGATGGAGAAGACAATATGCGCTGCTTGATCTCTTTCATTCTTTTTACCCTTAACCGTTCGAGTTCCTCATCCATGGAAGATGATTGGCTATTAGCCGG
>JAQVIE010000199.1 GCA_028695895.1 Methanospirillum sp.
ACAGGTTGGCTCTAACAAGAAATAATACAGGAGTGTTTTCGATTGCACGAACACCTGAACGTGAGGATCTCTTCACATGGGTAGGGCCTCTTATGCAATGTCCTCTTGTCCTTTTTGCGGAAAATGAATCGCTGAAGACCACCCGGCCGGATAATAAAGACCTCCGGGCAGTTGCCATCAGGGATGATATCGGGATATATATTGGTAAGGAAGCAGGAATACCAGAAGAAAATATATTCCAGGTGACAACACCGGCAGAAGCAGTTCAGCACCTGATAGATGGAATATCAGATGTCTGGATATATGGACAGTATCCTGGAGAGAGTATCATTCAGACTATAGCAGAAGCTCCCGATTCTTTTTTTATACTTGAGGATTTAGGCAGATTTACATATTATATAGCTTTTAACCCGAATTCAAATCCTGAAGTTATTGAAGTCCTTCAGGCTGAACTGGATGCTATGAAAAAAGATAGAAAGGATGAAGGGATTACCACTTATGAAAAAATAGTTGGAAAATATATAGGCCCCATCTATGTAGAAAGATCACAAACACCGCAACAGATCACAGATCTTGTAAACCTGACTGTGGAAGGGATAAGCCGGGATGCAACAGGAACCATTGCAGACATCCAAAATAGCCGTCATCCATACAAAGATAGAAATGATCCGTCATTATACGTATTCATCTTTGATACAGGAGTTACCATGATTGCAAATGCAGCACAGCCAGACCTTGCTGGGACTAATTTTTCAGGGAAGTCAGATATATCCGGAAAGAAGTTCAGGGACGAAATCGTTAGAAATGCCTTAAAGCAGGGTTCAGGCTATGTGCGTTATACATATTCAAATCCGATTGAGACTGGAATATTCAACAAAGAAGCCTATTATACCCTTGTAACTGGCAGTGATAAGAAACAGTATATCGTCTGTGCAGGCCGATACCTGCCATGCAGCGATGTATGACCCTATCCTCGTTTCTTTTTCACATGAAAGAGTCTTGCCTGTTCTTCCCGTTAGAGTTCTACCTGGTTTAAAGTGATGATTAAGTTCCTGGACATTGCGGCGATAACAAACACTGGATTGCGTAGAAAACAAAATGAAGACAGTCTGGTTGTAGGAGCGGACGTTCTGGCTGCAGTGTCTTTGCAGAAACCGGTAACCTGGAAAAAAGAATTGTTTCCAGTGATAATTGCAGTTGCAGATGGCATTGGAGGAAGTGTTGCCGGCGATGTGGCAAGCAGGGAGGTTTTGTCATTTATGGCAAAAGTGCCCTGTCCGGTAGATGAGAAATCACTTCATGACAGGATTGTCCATGCACAGGAACATCTAAACCACCTGGTTGATAATAATCCTGATCTTTTCGGACTTGGAACAACACTTGCAGGTGTGCTCCTTCTCTCTGAACGCCTGATTATCTTTTCCTGTGGTGATTCAAGAGTTTACATGAGAAGACCAGGAGAAACAGTGATGAAATTGATAACCAGAGATCACTCGATTGTCCAGGAGATGATTGACTCCGGGCGTCTGACAGAAAAAGAAGCAAGGTCTCATCCATCCGGCCATATTATCACATCATGCCTGTCAGGAGGAGGGATTAGATCAACCCCTGATATCCGCATGACAACATTGTCTGCAGAAAGTGGCACACGAATGGTCATCTGCACGGATGGTGTCTGGGATTATGGAGGTGATAGTTTTATTCAGGCAGTTTTAAAGGGAGATCCGGTATCTTCAGCAAAGACAGTCCTAACAATCTGTTATAATGCGGGAGCCCCGGACAATTTAACATTTATCATCGCAGATTTAAATTAAAATTATAAATCGTCCCATCTTTTTACCTTATCTTCAATGACCACAAGTGACAGGGTTGTGAACTCATTTATTCCATCTCCACATTCGTTACGGGTATTCCATGGATCAATTTTTATCGTCAGGTGACATGGAAGCTTTGGAATATCATGAGGAATCATGAAACGCAGATGAAACATGGCTGATGTTTTTCCTTTTAATGGAGGGAAAGTATCTGTAACGGGGATTAACCGGGTTTCTCCAAGCCATGCTTCCACCAAGACATCACCAGGGCTGATGTCATCCCCTCCCTGATTTCTTACGATGATACGAGGAGTCAGGGATCTTCCTGCCCTTGTATACGCAAAGTCTTTATCAAGCGTGACCTTTTCCAAAACATAATCGTGGCATTCCGGCGGGGAAGAAATGACCATGGCAGGAGCAGTGAAAACGATGGATGATGGATTTGTGGAGTTGTCTGCAAGGACGAAACCAGCGAACATGAGAAGCAGCATGATGCTGATAACCGGGCAGAAGTGATTAATATTCATATTATACCTCGAATAATATGCTTTATTGTTGATTATCTGTCAAGAAAGGTTTTCCGATTACCCATCACAACAGACCATACCAGGCAATATATCTCCTTCATGACGTATACATAGGGTGACTGATATTATACAAACCGATAGATTTTTTGATACTACCAAAAGATATCCATCAGGAATTCATATGGAAGGATGTACATCATACCGGGAGATTGATATGACTGAGGGGCGGATTGACCCTGAAAGAGTTAAAAAACTTGCAGGATGCTGGGGTGTTATGGTCACTGCAGACGGAAAGGTCAGGATTCCGGTATGCAGTTATGATGATGTCCTTCCACTTATCAGAAGAAGGCCTGAATACTGATGCAATCAGAATAACAAAATTTTGAACCACCAGACTCGAACCTTCTCTCATGGCTACAGCATGAATGGCATCTGCAATAATCCCCCCGGAAATCTCTTCCACTACAATTCGGATACGTGACCGGGGCATATGGATATTCTTAATAATATACAGGGAGTTGTCTGAAAAATCTATAGGAATTAACACTTTTTTCTACATAGCAAATCTCAATTCATGATTCAGTATTTGGTTCGAAATTTTTCAATTCATGAAGCAATTTTTCATGGATTCTATCACGTTCACGATCTATCTGATCAGGTGTAGCTCCTGATTGCCGAAGGATTAATTCAGTTACTGAAAGAGCCAATTCTCCTTCATCAGAAAATACACAATCTGCTCCAGCTTTTTGGAGATTTTGAACATCCGAAAGATAGAGCGTTCGTGCAATAATTTTTATGTTAGGATTAATTTTCTTTGAATGTTTCACGATTTCGCTACTTCCGGAGATATTCGCTGTGCTGATTACCAAAACTTCAGCCTTATCAATTCCTGCATTCTTCAGCGTATCAACACGGCTGGCATCTCCATATATCGCTCTACAGCCATGCTTTAAGAGTTTTTGAACTGTTTCAACATTCAATTCAATTATTGTGGGTATTATGGCGTTTTCTTTCAGCAGTTGAGTCACTATCCGGCCAACCGGACCATATCCGATAACAATCGCACTTGTATTCCCTGGTTGTATGGATTCTAATTGAGGGGTGTCCAGGGGGCCACTTCTTTTCTGAATTTCTCTGGTAAGCTTAGGAGAACAGTCATAAAAAAAACATTCCAGTTTTCCAGCCATTCGATACATGATCGGATTAATGGTTATAGAGATAATTGCTGCTGCAACAAGGATATTTGAGGTGCTTGCCGGCAATATGTCCAGATCTCTCCCCATGGTTGCAAGAATAAA
>JAQVIE010000200.1 GCA_028695895.1 Methanospirillum sp.
ATAAAAAAATGATCCGGTGAAAAACAAGATCAATAATTCTTATGAAAAATGATTTAGAAAAAAGGTGAAAGCTGGTTATGGTTTAATAATGGAAAACTGTGCTTCACCATACAGAGAACTAATCAGCACTTCTATCTGAGAATTAATCAGATCCTGATTAATAGATATGGAAAAAAGATGAATTAACTCTTCGATGATCTCATCATGCAGAATACACCGGTCTTTTGTTAGTTCATATCCGTCCGAAGGCAGCTCTTTGGATCTAAGAAGAGTAATAACATTCCTATCTATCATCTCAGGTTTCCAGCAATTGATAAGATCCTGTACAAGAGCCTGGTTTCCCCTGTTTAAATATCCGTGTCCGGGATCCAGGTGACCTCCGATAACAGCCCTGGTGCATGCGGAAGAGAGCATTCCATAACCAAATGAAAGAATAGCATTTACCGGATCAAGGTAAGGGCGGCTTGTTCGTCTTTTAAAATGGTATGAGGGACTTACAAGTCTTCCCAGAATTTCATAGTACATGTCCCTCACAAGTTTTTCAACCCTGCGGAGTTCTTCTATAAGGACCATGTTTTCAAGTTCTTTTGCATAACCTGAAAGAATGTTCAGTTCTCCGGAGAAAAGAATGTCCGGTCCAATCTCTACCGCATACCTTTCAATCGCGAGAATTCGTGATTTTATCGATTCGGTTGCGCAAGATAGGGCATATGAATAAGGAGCTGCCATCTTTTGCAGATGTTGAATCTCTTTAAATTCAGAATAATCATAAGGGGAAATGTAACCTATCGGTTCACCGTCAGATTCACAAAATGAAATGAAAACTCCTTTTTTTATCAGGTACGTTATAGTTGATGTCTGAACAGTATGGCCACCAATTAGCAGAAAATGTGACAGGTTACTTATTGGTATCTCCGTTATTTTCCCTTTGCGCTGAATAATGATCTCTGTCCGGTTGGATTTAATATGGGTTCCATATCCTCCCACAACTCTCCATGATATCGTCATTGTGCATCTTAAAAAACTGAAAACTTATTGTTTCATGCATTCAATCCAGTATCCATCAGAGTCCTTGATATATGTTGAACTGGTATGTTCTGCCAGTTTTTCAGGTTCCATCCTGATATCTGTCACTTCAATGGATTTATTATTACAAACCCGGCATCCGGAGATAGCAAAATGGTCAAGTCCGTATCCTCCTGCCTCAATTGGATTTCCATCCGGTTTTGTCAGGTTATAGAGGAGAATACATCTTTTTTCATCTGTGTTTTTCAGCCAGATAAACCGTTTTCCAGGTACTGATGTAGTAAGCTCAGGTTCAGTAATTAAACCCAGTTTTTCACAATAAAACTCTTTGCTTTTATCCGGGTAAGTTGTATAAAGGGTAATGGTATTTAATCCTGCAATAAATGAAGATGATGTTTTTTCGCAGGCATTTGGGATAAGTTCAACAAACCGGCCATCAGGGTCCTTAATATAAAGGGAATGAACAGGTCTGTCTTTTGTAAATACTGTACCATCAAAACCCGGATCTCCCCAGCAAAAATCTGCTTCTGCCTGGTGTAGATCCCAGGCGAGGGTTTCCGGTTCTACTAATGGTGATAAGAAAAATGAAAATCCGAATATATTGTATCCATCAACTGACCTGGCTGCATTTGTATCCGGGTATCTTTCCTGGACAAGGAGGATATCATATCCGGTGCCAGAAGATGAAAGAAGAGCCACATCGGTATATTGATCGCGGAGGGCACGTGATGAGACATTTCCTACTATTCCCTTTATTAGTCCTCGCCCCTCAGTCACCCTTCCTAATAGCCTTCCACCTCTGGATAGTGTCCCCACATTAACCGGACCATACACCTGCATATGCAGGATCTGCTGGTAAAAATGGATGCTTCGTTTCAGGTCTGTTACATGTAATGCAATATGATCAAGTAATATTGTCGGATCATTCATAATGTGAAAATCTGTTTATAAGTTTACTTTTTAAATCTGCCTATACAAACCGTTCAGCACTTTTTTCCAGGGCTGCAATGGCCGGGAGTTTTTTTCCGGTCAAATATTCGATACATGCACCGCCACCTGTTGAGATATGTGTGAACTTTGCCTCATATCCTGTTTTCTCTATGGCTGCGGCAGTGTGACCACCTCCAACAACTGAAAACTCTGCATCAGCAGCAGCCCTGATTATCTCATATGTTCCAATCGAGAAGTCTGCCTCTTCAAAAAGGCCGGCAGGGCCGTTTAATACAACGGTATGGGATCTCCTGATAACATCAAGGCATTGGATTAGACTTTCTGATCCAAGATCCAGTATGGGACAATCTTCTGGGATATCACTAACATACATCTCAACCCTGGTTCCGTCTTTTTTAATTGCAACATGTTCCGGAACGATGATCTTGTCTGTGAATCGTGACAGGATGTCCTGTGCGATTTCAATCTGTCCGATGTATCCAAGTTGTTCAATCAGGTCCATTGAAGGTTTTCCGATATTGTACCCCCTGGCAGCAAGAAAAATATTCGCAACCACGCCTACTACAAGTACATTATCTGCAATACCATTGTTAAGAACATGTTTTGCAACATCAATCGAGTCATCAACCTTTGTCCCGCCAAGGATGAATGTCACCGGATGAGGAGCACCCTGAAGTACCCTTGACAGGTTTTCAATTTCACGTTCCATTAGAAGACCCGCAATCGCAGGAAGCACTTCAGGAAGACCGACAATGGTAGGCTGGGATCTGTGTGCAGTGCCAAATGCGTCATTAATAAAGATGTCCCCCATACGTGCCAGATTTTTGACTAATACTGTCTTTGCAGACTCTTCTCCTGATATTTTCAGATTCTCTTCTGCATTGAATCTGACATTCTCCAGCATGATGACTTCTCCATTTTTTGCATTACGGACAGCCTCCTGTGCACATGAGCCAAAGATATCATCAATAAATCTGACCTGTTTTCCAAGAAGTTCTGACAGACGGTGAGCGTGGGGAACAAGAGAGATAAAATCCTTTTTTCCCGGCCTGCTCTGATGTGTGATAATTACTGTTTTTGTTTTTTCCAATGCTTTTATCGTATAAAGGTGTTCACGAAAGCGTTTATCATCAAGGATCACTCCAGTCTGGGGATCAATTGGTGAATTAAAATCAACTCTGATGAGAACTGTCTTTCCTGAAATGTCAACGTCAGATAATCCTTTAATTTTTGAATATGTACCCATAGATTTCCCCGGTTGCTGCATATTGTAAATGATCACAGCTCTCTTTAAGCTGGTAGTACATTAACTCCTGTTATGATATGATTTAATCAGATCGATTGTTATAAGATTTTTCCTTTAAGTGATATGATAACTTCAATTATGTCATCGAATAGTAGTTTAATATCACGCTTTGACATATACTGCATCCTCTAAAATTTGTGAAAATAGCTGTTTTCGATGCATGACTCCCGCTTTTAAAATAAGATCAATTTTCATACCTGGAAGTTTTTCTAGTTCATCCCTAAGATCCACGACTTCCCATCCAATTGGTTTTGTAAAATCAACCATTATATCCAAGTCGCTTTCTTCTGTCTGTTCGCCTCTGGCAAATGAACCAATGATGCTGATCTCGTTGA
>JAQVIE010000201.1 GCA_028695895.1 Methanospirillum sp.
CTACAGGGGTGTTCCTTATCCAGTCGATATCGCTTTGGTAGAGTTCACGAAGATCGGTAAGACCCATTCTCAGCATGGCAACCCGTGATACACCAAGTCCCCAGGCAAGGACAGGACAGGTGATACCCCAGGGTGAGGTTACTTCTTCCCGGAAGATACCGGCTCCCCCAAGTTCGACCCAGCCAAGGTCATCAATATATACCTCAGGTTCAACACTTGGCTCTGTATAAGGGAAGTAACCTGGCCTGAACCGGACCGATTCAAATCCCATTCTGACATAAAACTCTTTTAGAAACCCGAGAAGGTTCCGGAAGTTCACATGGGTGTCCATGACTATTCCCTCCAGTTGTTCAAACTCCGGAAGATGAGTTGGATCTATTGCTTCCCGACGGTATACCCTGCCAATGCAGAATGCTTTCACCGGTGGTTCAGGGTGTGCAGCCAGGTGCCGGATGGAAAGACATGTTGTATGGGTCCGGAGCACGGTTGCTTTTGCTTTTTCCGGATCCCACTCTCCTCCCCATCCGGTTGAAGAGGTTCCGCCTCCTGATTCATGCATATCCCGGACTTTTTCCCATCCTTTCGGGAGGGGCTGCTTTCCGGCAAGATGGAAGGTATCCTGCATCTCCCTGGCCGGATGGTCCTGTGGCTGGAAGAGGGCATCAAAATTCCAGAAGGCTCCCTGGATAATACTCCCGTGCAGCTCGGTAAAGCCCATGTCCAGAAGTATACGCCGCATTTCGTCAATCATCCGCTGGTACGGGTGAATTTTTCCAGGCCAGACCGGACGGGGGTGTTTTGTGATGTCATACCTGCGAAGAGAGAGATCTTTCCATGCTCCTGAACTTATCTGGTCAGCGGTAAGTGTTCCGGTCTCCGCATTGAGTGTGATTCCGGCTGCTGCAATTTTTTTCCCTTCTTCAGTGATGCTGATGGTATACCTTACAGACTCTTCCCCGGTAACAAGTCCGCGTTTCAGAAGGTCTTTTTTTACATCAGCAGGAGCAGTATCAGGATCTTTAAGACAGGTCTCGATGGGAGACGGGGCAGCATCACCGGTCTTGACTACATTTCCTGCTTCAATCTTCACCCAGCCAAGCCGTTTCATCCAGCCAAGACCTATCTTTGCATGAGGGTGTTTATTAAGGTCAGCGATGGGTGCAGAATCAGAAAAACTGTCATAAAGCTGGCGTTCCGGTAGTCCTTCATTCAGGTACTGAGTTCCTTCCCCGGTCAGAATAAGTCTGGTTGTGACTGCACGGTCTACCAGGGCAAGACCTTTCTGGGATAAAAGTCCCCCGTACTGAACGACAGAGTCAGATGGTCTGTTAAGAATGGTTCCCATCTCTTCCGGAGTCGTGGTTTCGGTTTTTACGAGCTCTAAAAGCAGACGCTTCTCATTCAGGGTTAATTGCATGATATCTCCGTATGTGATATGCTTGTCAGGTTCTGCTCATAGATTGGTTTTTGTGTTTTTTGTATATGGTGCATGAATGTATCTCCTGATAACCTACGGTAATAGTAATCGATTATTACAGGGGCCCGGGTTTTGTCCAGACCCCTACCTAAACGAAAAAAATGAGCAGGAAAAGAATGGCGAGATTGATCCGGTAGTGCTCATAAGTCTGCTGTACTGTTTTCTGTGATTAGTATTTATAGGATAGGGATCGGATCAGGGTAAAGGCAATGTCTAAAATTGAGTGATGAGGACTTTAATTGAGTGGGCTGCAAACTAATTAAAGCCGGATAAGGAACTATTGCTCCAGAAAAATGAGTGAAAAGGGAATTGACAGAATATGACTGAGAATAATTACAGGATACCAAAATTCTCTATTGGCATTGATATAGAAACGATTGAAAGATTTGAAGAATTTTCTTTTGAATCTCATAAAAAATTATTAGAGAAAATTTTCACTCAAAACGAACTTACCTATTGTTACTCTAAAAAAAATCCCGCACCCTGTTTATGTGGTCGCTTTTGTGCAAAAGAAGCAATAATTAAGGCTTTCTCATCATTTGAGCAATTTGTCATCTCATTTACAGACATTGAAATAGTGAATGAGGGAAAAAAAGGTCCCAGGGTAAAAATTATCGGGCAACAATTCACAACAGATTTTTTAGATAGGATCGAGATAAAAATAAGTATCTCTCATACTGCTCATACAGCAGTTAGTAATGCATTGGTTTTGTATTGGTGTGATAAGTAATGCATGAAGAAAAAATAAAAAAAATATTTGCAGATGCATTTGAAATTTCTGAAGAGGATGTAAATGATGATATTGCCTATAATTCATATCAACCCTGGGATTCACTCAAACACCTTCAACTGGTTTCAATGCTTGAAGAAGAACTTGATATTGAATTAGAAATGGATGACATTATTGATATGAGTACATATAAGAAACTCCGGGAAATAGTGATGAAATATCTTTAATAAAAAATGAATTTTATTGATTATTTATTTGAATTTACAAAAAATTCAGACAATGTTCTTGTCTTTTCCAGGGATGGATCTCTTACATACCAGAAGGCATGGAATGGAATCATTGATGTTTCTGAATGGCTCAGGAAAAAAATTGGTTCCAATAATAAAATAGGTATTCTTGCAGAAAACTCTCCTTTTTTTATTCAGTCTTATGCCGGAATTATACATTCGGGAAATACTGCCGTCGTAATTGATACAAAAAGTACTCCGAATGATATTGCTCAAATTATTTCCCGGTGTTCTATTAAGGCAATTTTTGCAGATGAAAAATTTAAATCTTTTTTTTCAGGGGTTAACCTGATTAGTTCACTTCCTGAACCTGAATCAGATTCTAACATATCAATTTGTTCTTCTCTTCCGGTAGATGAATGTGCAGTAATAATTTTTACCTCCGGAAGTACAGGTGTAAAAAAAGGAGTGATGCTCACTCATACAAATCTCATCTCAAATACTGATTCAATTATTCAATATCTGAATCTTGATTCGAATGACCGGATGATGGTGGTTCTTCCTTTTTTTTACTGTTATGGTGCATCTCTTCTTCATACACATATCAGGGTTGGTGGCAGTCTCGTCCTTGATAAATCTCCATTTTTGGGAGGGGCGTTGAAAGGAATTAATGAGTATAATTGTACCGGGTTTGCAGGAGTACCAAGTACATATCTGATTTTAACAAATAAAACTCCGTTTCTTCAGATGGAATTTCCCACCCTTCATTATTTCACCCAGGCCGGAGGACATCTTGCCGGATCAGTAGTTCATCAGATTGCAAGAACTTTTCCAGAAAAAAGGTTTTTTGTAATGTACGGAGCAACAGAGGCAACTGCACGGTTATCTTATCTCCCTCCGGAATTGCTTTTTGAAAAACCAGATTCAATAGGGAAAGGGATCCCTGGTGTTACTCTTGAGGTCCGTGATGAAGATGGAAAAAAGGTAAAGCCTGGTGCAATTGGAGAAATTGCAGCATACGGGAAAAATATCATGAAAGGATATCTGGATGATCCGGAAGAGACACGGAAGGTGATCAGGGATAGATGGTATTATACCGGAGATCTTGCGACAGTAGATGATGATGGCTTTATTTATATCGTAGGAAGAAAAGGGACATTTATAAAATCAGCAGGATAGATC
>JAQVIE010000202.1 GCA_028695895.1 Methanospirillum sp.
GTGACATTCCTTTAATTAGCATCTCAACTGCATCCCTGGCATTCTTCACCTGTTCAATGGTGCCGATTATACCGACAGTTTTCCCGTAAACAGATATCTCTGTTGCAGTCATGTCCTGTATCTGGGCCCGTGATCTGCCGTCACGTCCTATGATCCTTCCTCTTATCCTCTCAATTTTCGAGTCAGAACCGACAAATTCGGAGAGTTCGATTATCTCAAGATAGAGATCAGGATCCTCAAGGAGGAGTGATGCCCGTTCGGGAGAAAAACCCCTGGCAATAGCTTTTACTGTCTCTACTGCCTGGATAAACCCGTCTGCATCCTCACCTTCGATAAAGACAAGACCTTCCTCGCTGTCAACCTGAATAGTAGTCTTAGTCTTCTCTTCAATCTCCTTTTTTGTCTGTCCTTTTTTCCCAATAAGAACCCCAATCCGTTCCTGGGTAATCCTTGTTTCCTGTTGCATTATATCTCCAAATTATAGTTGTCAGGGTGGTGACCCACATAATTCTTCAAGAATATCAGATACCTCCCTGGTGATGCATTGTTCGTTAAAGAACCGGTTAAGCTGTTCAAGATCCCTTTTTAAAAAACCAGGAGCATGCGGGTGGTCCAGGGTTACAGCCTGACCCATATCAATCAGGTAAGGATGTCCATTTCCATAGAGAATATTATATTCTGAAAGATCTCCGTGAACAAGCTTTGCTTTATTCCATAAAATTCTGATATCCTCAATAATCTCATCGTACACTGCCTGTGTATCTTCAAACTCTGCAAGCCTGAGCTGGGGAAAAGCTCCGTTTTTATCTCCTAAAAACTCCATTACAAGGACATTTCTGTCAAAAACCAGGGGATGTGGCACAAGTATTCCAGCCTTTTCCGCACGTTTCAGGTTTGAAAATTCCTTCCTGGTCCAGGCAAAGATAATATCCCTCCTTGTTTTACCAATATTTATAAATCTACGATCAGCAGTGATATAATCCTGCATCTTTTTAAAATTGGCAGTTCTGGTAAGGTATATCTTGACTGCAACAGTAGTTTCATCCCGATAGGCCTGGTATACGTTTGCCTCTTTTCCGGTTGATATGGGACCGGCCATTGCAGTAATCCATCCCCTTGAAAGAAGCTTGTAAAGGCCAAGGAGGGTGTACTCGTCAAATACATCATCCCTGACCTTAAGCTGGTCAAGACCCTTTATCTTGGTTCTGAGCTCATCGACCTTTTTATCGTACTCATCAGTCTGTCGATCTCTCAAAAACTCACCTGTTGCTTATTTAAGATAATTTCTAACCGGAGCAAGGATGGTAATCAGACTTTCAGCAACAGCCGCTTTTAGGTCTGCCGGATGTATCCCGGCACTGGCATATGCCTGCTCCATCTCCTCGTACGTTTTAAATGTCCGGTTTCCTCCGAATTTTTCAGGTCGTTCAACCAGAACTGTGTCAAGCCTTGGAAAGATATGATGCTGAAGCACCTGCAGGACAGGGTTGTCTTCAATCTCCGGAGGACAAAATGCCTTTTTCATCTTCTTTCTTATATCTTCCTCTGATTCTGCCACAGATATATAATTGCCCTGGGAAGAGGACATCTTCTTCCCGTCCAGTCCATGAAGGATGGGGACGTGGATACATACCGGAGAAGGATAATTTTTCGTTGGCAGATATTCACGTGCAAGCATGTGGATTTTTCTCTGGTCAATTCCTCCAAGAGCGGCATCCACACCAAGCATTGCGATGTCTGCCATCTGCATGATCGGGTATACCATCTGTGAGACAGTTGGGTTGTCCATCTGCCGCCCTACTTCATCCATGCTGCGTCTGGCACGGTTCAGGGTGATAGCCTGGGAAAGTTCGTGAACCAGGATCTGGTATTCAGGAGAGAGCTGAAAAGTAGATCCAAGCACATATTTGATATCAGTCAGACCAAGTCCTTCAAAACACCGGCGATTATATTCTGCCAGTTTTTTTACTTCTTCCATCGATCCTTTCCGGTTAAGAAAAGCGTGAAGATCGGCAAGGAGAACAGTGACTTCAAAACCTGCATCTCTCAGGTCTATCAGTTTATTAATAGTAACCAGATGTCCAAGATGGATCTCTCCACTTGGTTCGTACCCTGCGTAAACCTTTCTGACCGGACGGTCAAGGAGGGAACGCAGTTCCTCTTCAGTAACAACCTCGACCGTGTTCCGTATCACACGGGCGTATGTATCCATTCTGAGGAGGTATGTATTAGACTGTGATAATAGGATGAGTGATTAGAGGGCAGTAAACTGCATTGCCTCGTTGGTCATCCTGATTGAAGTCTCCGGGTCACTTACTTCTCCCATCATCGCGCGGATTGCATCTATGTTCTCTACTACCACGTCAGCTTCCTGGTGGATGGCCTGGAAGAGGAAGAGCTCTTTTCCAACCATGTTGACTGATGCTTCAAATATACCGTTCTCCCATAAGTCTGCCCTTGGCCTGCCTATATCCATGACATACTCTTTTAGTTCTGCTGAGCTTCTGATCGTAGTTTCCGGTTTGATAAGACCTATCCGGTTGTGTTTTTGCATGACTGCAAGTACTTCATCACGGCTTCCCTCTTTTTTCAATTCTATTGTAATTGCATGCATGTGCATCTGGGTTGCCGGAACGATCATCGCCATTGTCACGATGTCAATATGTGGCAGAACAGTGTTGACATCAGGTCCATGATGACTTGGGATGGTTGGCGGGTCAAGAACTATTGCATCAATAGGTCCTTTTTTGATGACATGAGGATCAGCTCCACGCCTGACCATGACTGCCCTGACTTTCATGACTCCGAAGGCATCATCCATTGCCTTGATAACCCGGCAAAGACCGGTCGTATTGCAGGATACAACCCTGACAAACTGCCTGCCTATTGCATCCCTGTAGTTTGCATGAGCATTGAAAGAAAATTCTGCAATTTCATGCTTTTCACCGCCCTGCCAGATGGCTTTTACGCCTGCTTTCTCATAAAAGGTCTTATTGGCTGCACCTACTCCTCCAGGGGTTCCGTCTACCACGATGTCTGCCTTTTTCAGCATATCCTCAATCGAACCTGCAACTGGAATTCCTGCTTTTTCAAATGAGTCCTTTTTGCTCATATCGGCGATATACAAGGGATATCCTCTCTGCACGGCAACCAGAGCCTCGGCAGATGGTTTTGTTTTGGATACACCAATGATCTCCATATCCTTTTGGCTCGATACTGCATCTGCAACACGCTTTCCGATGGTTCCATAACCATTTACTGCAACTTTTATCATTTTGGACCTCTGAATAACGATGATTGAATTTGGTATCTGCTTTATAAATACATATAATATTCCTTCATGGTTTAATCCCGGTCCGGTCAGGGTATGAGAATTTCAATATGAACTGCAAAATCTTCTTTTTCAGGTAAGGAAAGGACCAGATTCTGAATATTTTCATCCGGGTCATCTGTAAAATAAAAAAGGTGTCCCTTGCAGGTACAGTCTGATGACCCAAATCCGGGAATGACTATACCAGGCATTCCCCTGGCAAGAAGACATTCAGATCTCTCTTCGGTTTGAATGCAGTATGCCCGTATCACCTGAAAATGAGGAGAAA
>JAQVIE010000203.1 GCA_028695895.1 Methanospirillum sp.
GCTGCGAGGATAACTGCCTGCAGGCTCATCGGTTGATCACCGTTTTATCTTCAAGTCTTCCTTCAACAAAGGTATGTGGTCCGATCCTGCAGTGATTTCCAATAACCGAACCGACATTTACCGAACAATTAATACCAAAAAGGACATCATCACCAATAACCGCACCAAATTTCCGCCTTCTGGTGTCTGTTCCTCCGATGACGATAGTTCCCTTATCATGACGAAGATTTGCAATTTTTGTTCCTGCTCCAAGGTTGCAGCCACTTCCGATGACGCTGTCCCCTACATAGGAAAAGTGTGGAATATTTGTACTGTCCATGATGATTGAGTTTTTAATCTCCGAACTATGTCCGATATGACAGTTATTTCCTATCGTAGTCCCAGGCCTTATATAGGCATGTGGCCCGATTTTGCAGTCTGAACCTATGATACAGGGACCTTCAAGGTATGAGCCTGATTTGATGACGGTTCCAGAACCTGTCTGAACATTTCCTTTTATAATAACACCGTCTTCAATTACGCCCAGATGCTCAGGGACAATATCTTTCATCATCTCTTCATGGACACCAAGGAGATCCCAGGGTGAGCCCATATCTGCCCAGAACCCGAGATGCACCCCCCGGAGGACACCACCCTGAATATATGTCATCAATGCATCGGTCAGTTCCAATTCTCCCCTGGGCGATGATGTGATGTTTATAAGTTCTTTAAAAATACCGGGCTCAAAAAGATACATGCCTGCATTGATAAGATCACTCTTCGGATGAAGGGATTTTTCTTCAAGACCGGTAATTTTGTCCTTTTTTATGGTCACCACGCCATAGTCCTTCGGATGAGTGGATGAAAAAACACCCATGGCAGGAGCTGGTGTCTTCAGCATGGTTTTAATATCGTCTGCGTGGAGGATCATGTCCCCGTTTAAGAGGAGAAATTGTGAGTTTACATGGGGTTCAACGGTCATCAGGGCATCACCAGTTCCACGCTGCCTTTTCTGGGTCACGTACCTGATTGAGATCCCCCTGGATCCTCCGTCACCAAAGTAATTCCTGACTGAGGCCTCACCATATCCCACTACAAAAATAAACTCTGTTACTCCTGCATCCATGACCGCATTGAGCAGGTGCTCGAGCATTGGTCTGCCGGCAAGCGGAAGCATAACTTTCGGTCTTGAACCGGTGAGAGGTCTCATCCTCCTGCCTTCCCCGGCAGCCAGGATGACACAGACGGTCACAGTTTTACCTCTTTTCGTATGATCCTTATCATATCTTCACCTTTTCGGAGGAGTCTTTTTGCAATATCCATGCTCTTTCCTTCAGCGGTAAACCGGATCTTCCGCTCTGTGCCACTGGCCCTTATCAGGCACCATCCCTCCTCTTCCTCTATCCGGATACCATCAGTCGGGTTTACTGCACCAAGGGCATAGAGCAGGTCATGAGTATTCTCAAGTTCAAGTGATTTTCGAAGAATCGGATATCCAGGGATTGATGCAATTTCAGAAGATAGATCCCATTCGCCTGCAATTTCACAGAGAAGAGCTGCGGCATAGGGGCCGTCTGGGCAGCGGGAGATTTGTGGAAATATCCATGCACCTGATGGTTCACCACCAAAGTCCCCCCACCGTACCAGTTGCTCTGAAACAAATGCATCTCCTACAGGAGTTCTTCTGACTTCAGCAACCTCTTCTATCGCCATGGATGCATCATAGGTTGTGACTACCTGTTTTGCCCCCAGATATTTTGCAAAAAGAATAAGCAGGGTATCGCCCGGAATAAATTTTCCATTCTGGTCAAATGCCATCATCCGGTCTGCATCTCCGTCATGGATGATTGCACATGCAGATCCGGTCCTGGTGATGAGTGATGGGATATAGGGGAGATGTTCAGGCAAAGGCTCAGATGGTCTCGTGAAATTTCCTGCAATATTTGCATTCACTGCAAATGTCTTTGCACTCATCCTGCTTAGCAGGTGGGGAGTGATAACAGATCCTGCCCCGTTGCCACAGTCAACAATGACCTTTAATCCTTCTTTTATCTGTATTTTATTGGCAATGGCATTGCTGTGCTCTTCAACCGGGTATGACGGGGTAATGATCCCCTGTTTTTTTCCGTCGCTCCAGGGAATATCTGCCAGACTTTCTTCTATTTCCTGCTGCTGGGTGGCTGAGAATGAGGAACCATCAGGATTGAATAATTTCAGACCATTATAGGGTTCAGGATTATGTGATGCCGTTATCATGCAGGCCGTATCAGCGTTTCTGCCGCTATATGCAATAGAAGGAGTCGGGGCTATACCACCATCGTATACCCTGGCTCCTGCAGCAAGAACACCTGCACTAAAAGCAGCTGATATGAGCGGGCTGGTTGTCCGGGTGTCGCGCCCGATAGTCACCAGGCCAGCTTTTGCTCCAACCGCTTTTCCTGCCTGCAGAGCAATACCGATGAGTGTATCATCATATCTCCGGCGGATCCCGGAAGAGCCGAACAGCATACCAGATCTGTTCAATCTTCAGATGTTTGAAGGTTCGCCCTTCCGAAAGGGCAGAAATGTTCACAATGGAGAAGATTTGCCGCCCCGACTGTTGATGGTCCCAGGTAGAGCAGTTTTTCTTTAGGGATTTCAGAAAGGATAACCGCATCATCTCTGGTCAGTCCGTCTCCGGTTACCAGGATAATGTCTGCATCTTCCGGCCGGTTAACAAGGTAATTACCTGCAAGTTTTCTGACATCAGGCATATTACCGCAACAATAGATCCTTTTGTTCTGAATCTTCCTTGCAAGTTCTGTTCTGCATCCGGTATGTTCCTCCTGCCTGCAGGCATGTAATTTCCTGGAGGTGCATAAAAAACCGGTAACTGCATTGAGGATGCCGGCTGCTGCTGCACGCTGCGTCACCTTTTTTAATGGGGCATCAACCATAAAGGATGCCTTGGTTGTTGCTTTTACTGGTTCATCAGCGACAAAAACTGCCGATCGCCCTCCAAAGATCACCTGGACAGGCACACCTTTCTCATAGGCGCATTTTGGAAGATCATAATCCGGTGTAAGCAGGATCGGGCTTTCTGAAATGCCGCACTCTTCCATCATTTGAATTAATGCCTTAACTGCACTGTTTAATGGATGCATTTGTGTTATCACTCCTGATTGTTCCATCCATACATACCAATGAGAGGTACAAATCGTACTGCTCCATGTCGTTCTGTATGGTATTCATCTCCGTTTCGTGTTACTCTGACAAGTGCCTGAATATTCCGATCTCCAACAGGAGCAACAAGTCTTCCACCGTCAGCCAGCTCCTCCAGAAGGATTTCAGGTATCCCGGGCGTTCCGGCAGTTATGAGAATCCCGTCATACGGGGCCTTTTCAGGATATCCCATTGTTCCATCCAGGCACAATACCTGAACATTACTGGTTCCCGCCCTGGCCAGGTTTTCAATCGCCAGATCTGCAACTTCAGGTATCCGTTCGATAGAAATGACCATTGCTCCGCATGCAGCAAGTACTGCAGCCTGATATCCTGACCCTGCTCCTATCTCCAAAACCCGGTCCTCTTTCTCTGGTGAAAGAAGTTCAGTCATAACAGCGACAA
>JAQVIE010000204.1 GCA_028695895.1 Methanospirillum sp.
CCTGGTGATATTATCATTCTCTCTGAAGGAGACAGGGTTCCTGCAGATGCGGTTCTTCTCTCATCAAATAATATCATGGTTGATGAATCATTACTTACCGGTGAATCTGTTCCTGTTCAAAAAATTCTCCATGATGAGGATCTGCCAGAGAAGGTCCCTGGAGAAGATGTTCAGCCATTTGTATACTCCGGAACCCTTGTTGTCAGGGGTCAGGCTTTCGCAGAAGTCAGGACAACCGGAATCCGGACAGAGATGGGAAAAATCGGGGTGGCTCTTCAGGATTTCAGGCGTGATGACACATGTCTAAAACATGAGATCACCTCGATTGTAAAAACCATTGCCATCTTTGGTCTTTTTCTTTGCAGTATCATTATTATCATTTATGGAGTTGGCAGGGGAGACTGGATATCAGGACTTCTTGCTGGAATTACCCTTGCAATGGCTATTCTTCCTGAAGAATTTCCAGTTGTTTTAACGATATTTCTGGCACTTGGAGCCTGGAGAATCGCACAAAAAAATGTTCTTACCCGCCAGGTTCCTGCAATTGAAACACTGGGCTCTGCAAGCGTTTTATGTGTTGACAAGACCGGAACATTAACGCTCAATAAAATGGCCGTACAGTCTTTTTTTGCGCAAGGTAAGTTCTGTGATCATGACAATGGTAAAACCGGTGTTCCTGATTATTGTCATGAATTATCTGAATCTGCCATTCTTGCCTGTAAAAGAGATCCTTTTGATCCCATGGAAAAAGCTCTCATTCAGCTTTATGAAGGGGATAATGATAAAACTGAACCCATCCACAAAGATTTGAAATTTATCACTGAATATCCTCTTTCATCTGATCTTATGGCGATGTCCAATGTCTGGCAGTTCCCTGATGGAGAGATCATTGTTGCATCCAAAGGAGCACCGGAAGCAATTGCTGATCTCTGTCATTTTTCAGATCATGAATGGAAGACATTAAAAGAACATGTCGGCATCCTTGCCTCAAGAGGACTCCGGGTTCTTGGAGTGGCTAAATCCTCATTTACATCTTTAAATCTTCCTTCTGTCCAACATGATTTTGAATTTACTTTCCTTGGTCTGATAGGGCTGGCAGATCCGGTACGGCCAGGAATTTCTAAAGCTGTAAATGAATGCTATTCGGCAGGTATCAGAATAATCATGGTAACAGGTGATTATCCAGTTACTGCACAGAATATTGCAAGCCAGATTGGACTTATTCATGCTGATACCTGCATCACCGGATCAGATCTTGAACAGATGTCTGATGCAGAACTTCAAGAGAAGTTAAAGACCATGACCCTTTTTGCACGGGTTCTTCCTGAACAAAAACTGCGGATTGTCAATGCCCTCAAAGCAAATGATGAAGTTGTTGCTATGACCGGAGACGGAGTTAATGATGCTCCTGCTCTTAAATCTGCAGATATTGGCATTGCAATGGGAGGGCGGGGCACAGATGTCGCAAGGGAGGCATCTTCGCTTGTGCTTGTTGATGACAATTTTACTTCTATCGTTTCTGCAGTCAGACTTGGCAGAAGAATTTATGATAACCTGAAAAAGGCGATGGCCTATATCTTCTCAATTCACGTCCCTATAGCTGGAATGTCACTTATTCCAGTTCTTTTTGATATGCCACTCATTCTTATGCCTGTGCACATCGTATTCCTTGAACTTATCATAGATCCAACCTGTTCTATAGTTTTTGAAGTTGAAAAAGAAGAACATGACATTATGAAAAGGCCGCCAAGATCAAAGGATGAACAATTATTTACACCCCGGACTCTCTTTCTCTCTCTCATGCAGGGATTTGTAGTTCTGGTCGTTGTGCTTTTGGTATACTTATATGCCCTGTTCAGTGGTTTTTCCGAAGCACAGGTGCGTACCATGACCTTCACCACAATAGTTCTGGCAAACCTGCTTCTCATCCTGACTAACCGGTCATGGTCGGAAACCATTGTCTTTACTATTAAAACACCAAATAAAGCGATGATATTGGTATTTGCAGGAACAATATTTAGTCTTTTCCTCATCCTTTCGCTTCCTGCATTAAGGGACCTTTTCAGGTTTGATTCAATATCCTCTGGTGAGATTATCATCTGTGCATTAGCTGCGGTGGTGAGTGTACTCTGGTTTGAAGCTTGGAAACTCTTTAATTTAAGAAAAAAGACGAATCATATCAAATATATCTAAAAGGTGAATTTGTGACATTCAGACAGACTCCTGATACCAGTTCATAATAGCATAGAAGATGTTTTCGAAGGAGTCGGACTGGTCGCAATCATTTCTTCAGCTGTAAATAATCTGGCAAATAAACGGAATGGCAACAAGACAGATACTATCTGCAATGCAGGATTTCGCAACTACAGTCTCATATATAAATTAATATATCTGTGTAAAAATAAATTACACATCTGGATATCCATGACTCTGCTTTCATCCGAAGTACAAAATGATAGTATAAGACTCCTGATAATTGATGACGAAGAGGACGTTCTTAAGGCAACCAGAGACTACCTGACATTAACTTTTTCTTTTGTAATTGATATGTCAGGTTCAGGAGAGGATGCTCTTGTCAAAATTGCAAAAACCAGGTATGACGTTATTATCGTGGATTACGAGATGAAAGACATGAACGGAATTGATCTCCTTAAAACCATCCGTGCGGGTAACGATGACACCCCTGAAAAAATCCGTGAATATATAATAAAGGCAGAGGAGGCTACACAGCGTATTGAAGCAACAATCGGGTTTACCAGGGAGTATGAAGAATTTGGAGTTGCAAGTTCAGGCTGGCAGGCTGTTTATTCTATCATTGAATCTGCAAAACGAGAGATTAATGCAGAATCTATAATTATTTCCAATTATATATCCCCTTCGCTTGAGGTGTTTGCAGATCCAATCATAAGAAAAGTTTTCTCTACACTTCTTGAAAATGCTGTCAGACATGGGATTACAATCACCTCCATCAGATTTTCTGCCATCGAAAAGAACAATGATCTTATAATTATATGCGAAGATGACGGAGCAGGTATTCCGGTTGGAACAAAAGTCCAAATATTTGGGATGGGATATGGAAACCATACCGGAATTGGTCTCTTCCTGGCACGGGAGATCTTATCTATTACTGATCTTTCCATCAGGGAAGTTGGTGAAGAAGGGAAAGGGGCCAGATTTGAGATCTTTGTTCCTGAAGGAAAATGGAGAGAATAAAATAAGATATACTGGTTTGGTTATGAAATTTAAACTTAAAAATCCGGGTATTTCTGCGGTCAATGAGGTAATCAGGGAGATTTTAAATGAAAATATCTGAAGAAGTAATAGATGGGATCCGGGAACTTATCACCATAGGTGTTGGAAGTTCAGCTGGAATGATAAATGAGCTGGCTAAAGCTCATGTTGCCCTGACTGTGCCTGAAGTTAGAATATTTGAAATTAACAGCATTACACCGTCTGCACTGGATATCAGTGTTCCAGATGAATCATCCCAGGTTATTCTTTCTTTTACCGGGGAATTCACTGGTTCTTTGAGTCTTATTATCTCATACCAAAGTGCAATACACCTCGTTGTTCTCCTGACCG
>JAQVIE010000205.1 GCA_028695895.1 Methanospirillum sp.
GAACCGCCGGTTTGGCCAGGCAAGTCTTCTTGCTTTTTCTGCACGGACCCTCCCTTTAAGTCCGAAAAAAATATTCACCATCTTTGTACTCAAGGATACCCTGTATTACTTTATTCTCTGGATATTCCCATTTGGTGCAGGTTTACTCCTGGGTTCATTATTTACCGGTGTTCCTGTTTATTACCCGGTTAATATCCTAATTACCCTGACTCTTTCATTTATGATAGGTATGTCCGGTGTATTTTTCCTTTCCACTTTGTACGGGAGATCGGTAAGGGCATTGTTCCTTCTTCTGATTATTGCAGGATCTTTATTTCTTGGCTGGTTCGTTCTTACTGGTTCCAACCCGGCAGTATTTTTCCCTCCACTCATGCTCTTTTACAGTTTTTCCTGGCATGTCCTTCTTGCCAGTATTATCCTGTTCCTGGTTCCTTTTTTATTGGCTCTTCTCCTGTTCTCCCCTGATGTCCAGACCGGAACAAAAGACTATCCTAACCGGATGAAGTCACTTACAAGGCGTTTGTCAGTTCTTCCAAACCCTGCCCTTGCTGCAAAGGATGTTATTGATCTATGGCGGTCAGGAAGTGTTGTAGGTCAGACTATCTTTTCATTTTTCGTGCCGCTTATTATTATCTGGTTCTTTCTCTCCCTGCTTGATGAATATATTTTAACAACTCACCTGCTTCTTACCTTTGCGATGATCACTGGTATTGTCGCGTCAACCATGTACACCTGGCTTTGTATGTTTGATTCGTTCAGTGTCTATTCTCTTTTTCCTATCTCTGTCAGGGATGTTATTTCAAGTAAAATTACTTCGTTTTCAATTCTTCAGGTTATTCCTATTGTTTTCATCTCCGGGATTAGCATTATTTCCGGTGAAGGAGCTTATCTTGTCCCTGTTCTGGCATTGACCATTTCAGTGTCATATTATGTTCTTTCAGTCTCCATCTGGCTTACCGGTTTATCACCAAGTGTGCTTGTGTATAATGTCAGGGTGATGATTGTGTATTTCCTGCTGATTGGTCTGGTATTATCGGTATTTGGTTCCCTGATCGTTATAAATCCCTGGTTTGGTCTGGCAGGGCTGGTACTTCTGATTCCTGCGTACGGGTTAATCAGGCTGGGTATGAAGAGATGGGATAGGGAAGAGCAGTCAGGGTATTAGGGGATAATTCAAGGTACTTTGTATCGAGATATTGAATCTCTATAAAAAAATGAAATTATATTCGCTAAATCCGATATTTAATATTTTAGACTTTAAATGGAATTCATGTATGTTTAAGGTGTTTTCCAGTAGAAACAAAGGGGTCAAATAATTTATTAATTATTCATCAGGTTCATCCCTGTTTTTATCTCCATCCTTTTCTTTTTTTATGATAATACACACAACACTTCTTCCATGACTTGTATCGTCTTTTTCACTGTGGTCGATGTCTGTTGCAGCAATAGTGCTTAATTCATAATTCCCTGTCCGGTTCCAGGGGCATCTTCACCTTCCCCGCCTGACCCTGATAACTGGATATTATAATGTTTTCTCATTGCAGTCAGAACTTTTTCTGAATTAAGCCATCTCCTGTCAAGATTTGTGACAATATCATCGATTCTATGCACCTGTTCAACAATTACTCTGAGATGTTCTTCGCTCAGGTGCAGATCTGCATACCCCATAATGATCGAAAGAGGGTTTCTCATTTCATCATTTAAAATGGCCAGCTGTGCCATGTTTCTTTGTATCTGGGTAAGAGCAATATCATTTTCCAGTTCAAGCCTCTTTTCTTCAGTGATATCTCTTCCCTGGGCGATGACTGCAATCGGATTACCCTCATCGGAAAAAAGGGTTGCAGAATTCCAGAGCACCGTCCGGACAGAACCGTCTTTTCGTAATATATCCATCTCCACGTTTGAAAGTCGGTCACCTCTGGTCGTGGATTCTAATAATGTCATTATTCTGTCAGTCTGCTCTGGAATGATGAACATCTCAGGGGTTTTTCCTAATATTTCTTCAGACTTCCATCCGATGAGTTCCTCGTTTGCATGGTTTATCCTGGTTATATTTAAAGATGGATCCCAGATTATGATTGGAACATTGGCATAAGTGATAAGATTTTCCAGGTAGTCGTTTTTCTCTTTTATCAAGTGTTCTGTCTGTTTTTTTTCTGTTAAGTCTTCGTATGTGGCAACCAGTTCGCCGGTAGAGAGCTGGTATACTGAATTATTATACCATCCTTCAATCCTGTCATCCTGGTAAAATGAGGTATCAAGTTGTTCGGGTTTTCCTGTTTTGTATACATGGTAAAATACATCAAAAAGCCCCATCTCCTTAATATTTGGAAAAATTTCAGTAATTTTTTTCCCAATTATATCTTCTTTTCGTAACTTCTCTATTTCTTCCAATGCAGGGTTAATATCTGTAAAAATAAAATTTGCCCCGTCATCAACTGCTCTGTACAAGGCAATAGGGTTTAAATTTCTGGAAAAGATCTCAGACCACCGTTCTTTACTCTTCTTCAGTTCAAGTTCATTCTGTTTTTTATCAGTGATATCAATACCAATTGCAAGATATTTGCCATCTTCACCTTCTGTTTCCGGGAGTTCTTTTAATATCCATGAAATTATCCGTTGTTCTCCGCTTTTGGTCTGAATTGGAGCTTCAATACTCTTAAATTCTTCTAAAGACTGATTTGCATTACATGCCATCTGTTTGAAAAGTTCTTTGTATATTGGATCCTGTTGAAATTTTTTCCAAATAGATTTCTGTTCTTGTATCTCCTCTTTTTTGTACCCGCTGATAAGCTCTGCGGCAGCATTCCACAGGTGAATAATCCCCTTACCGTCAAAGACCATCAGCCATACACTGGCATTTGATGTTATCTTCTCATGGAAAGTCAACATTTTCCTGAGTTTTCTCTCTGATTTTCTGATAATTTCAGATAAATAAGTTACAACTCCGGCAATCCCGACAAAGATGATAACCCGGACTCCTGCTTCAAGAACTATATTATTATCTCTTGTATAGATTATCATAAGTCCAAAGTAGACCAGGGATAAAATACAGGAAAAAATAAAACCCTTTCGTAAATAAAAGAAGCATGCCAGGATAATAGGGGCATAATAGAGGTTTTGATAGATGATAGTATAACCTGACTGGAGAAAACCTATAGTTATACCAATGCAGACCAGGGTTGATGTTACCAGTAAAATGAACTGTGATGACAGACAATTTCTGTTCAGATCAAGACTCATATATGCCTTTTGAAATTTTTGTTAATCAGTTTAATTTTGCTAATCTCTGTTAAATTATCTTCATTAGGTCAACCAATTGTTTTTTTTTTGAATATTTGAGAATTTCAATAAAAATTTCTTCTGCCTGTACGGTATGAATATTCTTTATCTCATGCAGCTTATCAAGCTGATCATTTATCTTACCAGAACCAGATATACCAAAATACCCGACAATCAGGGTACATGTTATCCCAATAAGAAGGATGAGTGATTTCATGTTCATCTTCAGATCACCCTGTCTGTTCATTTGGCTCAACAAAAGGATATTT
>JAQVIE010000206.1 GCA_028695895.1 Methanospirillum sp.
TCTTGTATCCTTATGTAACTTAAGGACCTTTGGAGATAACACATGGGAATTGAAAAATTAATTGAAGTAAACCAAGCTTTCGTTGAAAATGAGTACGCAGAGAACATTGAATATTATAAAGGCCTTTTAAGTGGACAAAATCCGCATGTAATGCTTATCGGGTGCTGTGATTCAAGGGTTGTCCCCGAGATAACCTGCAATGCAAAACCCGGTGAGATCTTTGTTCACAGAAATATTGGAAATATTGTCCCTCCAGGTGACTGGAACATAGGAACATTCCTGGAATACGGGATTCGTCACCTTAAAATAGACACTCTGGTTGTGTGTGGTCATGAAGAGTGTGGTGCCATGAAAGCACTTTCAGGCAAAAATCCAGGCGATGATGCAATTATTCCAGGATGGCTGAGTCATGCCGGCACAGCCCTTGAACTTGTCGAAAAAAAGGGAAAAAAACCATCAGATCCTGAAGAAGCCAGGAAATGGCAGTCTGAACTTGAGATTGAGAACGTGAAACTGCAACTTTCAAATCTCCGGACCTATAAAGTGGTAAAAGACGCAGAAGATGCAGGAAAACTCCGGGTTGTCGGACTTTACTACCGGATGTCTACTGCTAAACTTGAGGTCATAGATCCAGGAAAACCAGTAAAAGGATAATAAAAACCTGACCAAGGCATTAAACCTGCCAGGTGACTGCCAAAAAAAATTATTTTGAGAAGCGTCGTTTTGGAATATCAGACTGCTTTCTTCCTCTTTTTGCAACAAGCCTTATCCTGCCAATTTGTGCACCGTTCAGGACATCAATGACTTCTTTTACCGAAGGTTCAGGAACGTCGATATATGTTGCAGTCTGCCCTATTCGGATATTTCCTATATCATTCTGAATATTTCTGCCGCTGTTTCTTACAACCTGCAGGATATCCCTGACAAGAATTCCGTCCTGTCTTCCTGCAGATAACCGGACTACTGCCTGTTCTCCAAGGTATTTCTCAAGTTCATCCTCTTTTTCAGTTGCAATACCTGCTGCAATCATAAGAAGAGAGGTTGCAAGGGCGACAGGGTCAGCACCTTCGGAAAGTTTCTCCTCTATCATCGGTCTGCAAAAGGAGAGATCGCCGGTGTTCATCAGGGATTCTGCATCTGCAAGGGTGGTTATAGCCTTTTTACCACCGATCTCACGAAGAGTGGGGATGGGGAGGGGTACAGGTTCGGCACGTGTGCTTCGTCTGACATCCCTGAGCCTGTACCGTTCCCTGGGACTGACAAAACTGATTGCCCGTCCTGTTCTTCCTGCTCTTGCTGTCCGGCCAATCCTGTGCACATAATACTCGTCATCCTGTGGGAAGTCATAGTTACAGACAAGATCTATCTCTTCAACATCAATGCCACGTGCTGCGACATCTGTTGCGATAAGGATCTCAAGCTGTCCTTTACGAAAAGCATTCATGACTTTGTCACGCTGTGCCTGGGCCATTCCACCATGCAGCCCGTCAGCCATGAATCCTTCAGCTTTTAATGCACTTGATACTACATCCACTGCAATCTGGGTGTTACAAAATATTATGGTCCGCTGTGGCTGATAGAATTCAAGAACCCTGATGAGTGTATCAGATTTTGCAGGTTCCCTGACTTCGATATAGTATTGTTCAATCTGAGGGACTGTCAGTTCCTGGTGAACCATCTTGATGTCAATCGGATCTTTCTGGTACCGCCGGGAAATGTCCAGAATTTCAGAGGGGAAGGTTGCAGAAAGGATAACAGTCTGATGATCTTTTGGAATGTGTGATAATATCTCCTCGATATCATCACGAAAACCCATGTCAAGCATCTGGTCTGCCTCATCAAGGACTACAAGGGAGACAGAGTCAAGGGTCAGGGTTCCCCGGTTGATATGATCTATTACCCTGCCTGGTGTACCGATGATTATCTGAACGCCGCGGGAGAGGGCTTTAAGCTGTCGCTCGATTGGCTGTCCCCCATACACCGGAAGAATGGATATTCCTTTTATGTGCATTGCAAGACGGTTAAGTTCAGTTCCGACCTGCACTGCAAGCTCTCTTGTAGGACAGAGGATCATTGTCTGGACTTTACGGTCAGCAGGATGACACATCTCCAGTGCAGGGATACCATATGATGCAGTTTTACCTGTTCCGGTATAGGCCTGTCCTGCTACATCGTTGCCGGCAAGGATCAGTGGGATGACTTGAGACTGTATTGGGGTTGGTTCTTCATATCCGATATCACGGATGGCTTTAAGGATTCCAGGTGAAAGCTGGAGGTCTGAAAAAGAAGGTATTTCCATCGCATATTCTGCGTGCCAAGGGAATATAAGTATAATGGTTGCAGATGATCGACACAAGGGTATATGTGGATGATTTCTGTTCCATCATTGCATCAGGTATAACACCGCGGAGAAAATCAAAGGCTGTTTACTCTTCAGAGCAGGGTAATCAGCATCGCAACTATCCACGGAAATTTCCGGAGAATTTCAGAAAGAAAAGATCTGGTGCAAAAATTGTGGGGATGATTACTCATCCCTGAATATATTGGAATAAATTGAGTCAGTTCCGGTTGCATCAAGTCTGGCACGTTCTGCCTTCTCCTCAACAAATGCATGGATGGGAGGGGTCATGTCAATACCTGGTGTATGTCTGAACTGTTTCTCAATCTCAACCTGCTGTGAATGCATGAAGAGTGCATTGGGGATGTCCATGGAACAGAGCTCTTCACACTGACCACAGTTGATACAGGAGTCAGAAACATGTGCAAACCTTATCAGGTGGAACATGAACCCTGGCGGAAGTTGTCCTGGCTTGATGTACCAGGATTTCTTGGTTGAACACTCAACACAGTAACAGATGGGACAGTTATCAATACAGGCATAACACTTGATACATCTGGATGTCTCGTCCATAAGGAATTTTAACCGTTCTTTTCCCTTTCCAAGCGAGGTAAAGTCTTTTGCACGCCACTCGTCCCCAAGCTTTAACATGGCTTTCTCAACCTTGCCACGGATCTCAATACCTTTTGGATCTGCTGCTGTAACCTCAACGACAGCTTTTGCCTGTGCATCGGAGAGGAGTTTTGCACCTTTATCTGAACAGACCTCAACAAAGGTGGCTTTTCCTGCCTTGTCTCCAATGACACCCCAGTTACCACATGCAAGATCTGCCTGACGGGGGATTTTCATCTTGCAACGGCGGCAGTTGGATCGGCGCCCAAACCCTTCCTCTTCAAGATCGTCAATTTTTATCCCTTTATGGCCACCTTCATACTCGATGATGAACTGACCCTTGTCAATCTCTTCCTTGTGAACTGTATCAGGATCAACACCGAACTTTTCAGCAATCATCTTCCTTGCACTGACCGGGCTTACAGATCCACCACAATTGACACCAATCATGACGATATTGTCAAGGTTTATCTGATTTCTCTTTGCAAGCTCGTAAAAGGCCATGACATCGCAACCCTTGCAGGTTACTGCAATTTTCATGCCTTTTGCTCCGTCAGCATAGTTCTTCAGGATTTTGGGAAGCAGGAGGGTTCCACAGTGCAGGGATCCTGCTGTGGATG
>JAQVIE010000207.1 GCA_028695895.1 Methanospirillum sp.
TTACGAGATGCCGATCGCTGCACATGATAAGGCCGGTCTTCTCATCCGGTGTTCTCTCAAGAAACCGGTTCATCTCCTGCACGAGTGCCAGGCGGTGGGTTCGTGCCGTGTCATAGGCTTTATCGATTAATTTAGATGAACGAAGGCAGAGTGATAATGCTGTGCTGCCATCTCCTGCCTTTCCACACGAATCCACGACAAATGCCATGTTATGTGCATGTTCTATAACTTCCCGTATGAGAATCCACTGATCTCCCCAGACTGAATCCAGAGCCTCAGGCCTGCATCTCTCTGCAGCATGAAGAACAAGAAATGAGCAGAACATATCCCATTGCAGTTTTTCATCTGTAGTTGAAGCCTGGATAATTTTCTGAGACTCCTCTTTTGATCCTGAAACTCCATGGAGAAATGGTTCAGTTGAAAGTTCAACCTGTTCTTCTGGTGTTCTGCCTGGAAGTGTAAGCCCCTTTCTTTTACTGATGACCCCGTTACCAAGAGCCTCAAGATAGATCTCCTGGTTTTTCCCGGTCAGGGTCTGCCCGTCTCCTATGACACCAAGGAGTGTCAGTCCTGCAAGATCCCGGTTATCTCCAAGAGCATTGGCAACAAGATATGCTGTCCCTGCAGCACAGAGTTCAGTATCTCCGTCTATACCGTCAAGCCTTGGGTTCACGTGATTTGGTCCTTCAAAGAAGGGGAGGTGGTGATCGATAACCATCGTATCTTCAGGTAATCCGGCAAGGCCTGCACCAAGATCGCAGAGAAGCAGGGGTCTTGCCTTTGGGATATTATCTTCCGACAACCGATGGGTTATCCTAAGCCTAAATGGAATATCTGCCCGGTACAGGGCCATAGCCATGATAGATCCTGCTGCAATTCCGTCTGCATCATGATGGCAGAGGACTTCAACGTACTTCTGCCTGGATAATTCATTAGCAAGGTCTTTTGCAGCAGTTTCAATGGACATATCAACCGTAGGATTATCTGGACAGGAGAATTTCTGCTGTTTCCGGTTTGTATACCCAGCCTTTTGGAAGTTTTTTACTGCCTACGTAGTATTTAACAAGCCTGCGAACCTTGGATTCAGTCAGCATAAGCTGGCGCTTGTTATGGACGTCGCGAGTGTTCTCTGAGAGGTGTTTGCGCATTCCAAGTGCCTTCTCGATAAGATTTCGAAGATCTTCTGGAATTTCTGATACAAGGTCATTATCACGGAGTATCTGGGTGATCTTCTTTCCGGTTGCAAGCTTGACACTGGGAACACCATATTTGTCTCTCATTACAAGCCCTATCTCGGCTGTTGAGCTTCCTTGTCTGCGCAGGTCTACTATCTGCTTGATGATGGCTTCCTTGTCAGTGTTGGACCACTCTGGAGCCTGTGTCCGGTAAGGTCTGACTGAACGTGAAGTACCTCTTCTACGGGCATGCATTCGTGCCATTTCTAAATCCTCCTGAAAACAGAGCAAAATCCTGAGAGAGAAAAGAGTCAGATATGTCTAACCTGCCAACTCTCTGCAATCCCAAAGCCCGGAATGGGCAGTGATTTATACCACGTCGGATTTGCGTCTGCCAGCACTATGAAAAGTGCGTCATATAATAATCCGGTAAAGATGATAAGGATACCTGTTAAGTGCCCCACTGGTTTATAAGGTTGATAAGAGTTCGAAACCCATCCATTTCAAGAGCAATGACCTCATCTCTGGTCATTCCCATTGATGTCTCCCCATCAGCGGTGAGCATGTCAGGCCCCCTGATAACTGTTTTATGTCTTCCGTCGGCAGACAATATCTTTTCAGCCTCTGATACGTGAATAAAAGATCTCCCCGGAAGTATGATAGTGTCTGGTATGCCGGAAAGATCCAGTTCCATAACATCATCGATGGTGATGAGATCTGCGATCTCTTTTTTTACCATTATAACATGGTTTTCACCTCCCCTGGCCGCAAGAATATTCTTCAGAAAGGGGCCTGCAATGCTCCCGGTGATAATGCCTGCCTGTCTGTTAATCATCGGAAGATTTTGAAGATAGTCTGGTTCATTTGCCAGGATGAATGGCGAACCAATATCAGGATCATACATGGGTGTGCCAGAGATCCTCATGCCTGTTGACTGCTGTGTTTCCTTTACCAGTTCTGCAAACTCCTCAATTGTATGAATCTGCTGACCTGGTATCACTGGTGCATTTTGTAAAATCAGGCCCTGCTCAGGGGTGTTGGCAAAACGCATCAGTATTGCTCCTTTCACTCCGATCTCTTCCAGCCAGCCGATGGTTTTATGCAGGACCTCCCTGTCATTGACTCCGGGTAAAATTACCAGCGCTGCATACACATCGATTTTTTTTGCAAGTCTGTGCAGAATTTCAAGTGAGGATTCAGGTGTCGGATCTTTCATATATGTGCGGCGAAGCTCCGGGTCACTTGCAAATACTGTGAATGATATCTCCTTAAGATTATTTTCAATTAAATATTCAGCAATGTCAGGATCATCAAATCCCTTTCCACTGGTATATCCGATGTGCAGGGGTGCCTCAAGTGATGATAAAAGTTCTACCAGATCGGTGAATTCAGGATAACAGCTTGGGTCGCCACCTCCTGATATGGTAATTCTGGTCAGGTCGCCGGAGAGCATCTGCAGATCGGCAAGTACTTTCTCTGCGACATCCCGCAGTGGTATGAATCCTGAATATTTTTCCTGAACGCTCCGTGAACAGTAATCACAGCCTTTTGTAAATGGAAGACAGTATTTACATCCAAACGGTGGGAGATCCTTTGCATGTTTGAAATAACAGTATGAGCAAAACCCACGACAGTCAATTCCAGGTCTCCCTCCTATGTCCACGGTCAGGTGTACCATCCCTGTTTGATCTGTGCCATGAGTGGAAAAAGAAACCGATCAAACAATATCTTTATCTGGTTAAAAGATCTACCTGATTCCGCGCCTCAGTGGCTTAGCTGGCAGAGCGGTTGACTTGTAATCAACAGGTCCCGAGTTCAAATCTCGGCTGAGGCTTCGGAACCTTTAGTTCGCTTCTTTTCCAAAAATTTATACGCAAAACGACGCTACGTTTTTCTCATGCACCCGAGTCGACCACCCTCGGAGTTCTCCTTTCATGGCATCAAAGAGGACTATCCAGAGCGTTCAATCGAGAAAGCTCTCGCATCCGGACAGATAACAAAGCAAGACGCAGATCTGATCCGTGAATACGTTGCAGACTCCCAGACCACCCGGAATGTAGGGGGAAAACGATCTCAGAAGATTGTCTTTGTATTAGTCAATATCCGACGATTCATCGGTCCCTTCACTGAGAATTCTATTGCTGATCTCTACAGTGGGGTGTCCAGGATCAAGGCGGGCAATTCACTCAGAGGAAAACCCTTCGCACCGCACACCATCGCTGATTACATCGGGATGATGAAGACCTTTTATCGCTGGCTCATTGATGAAGGATATGTCTCGCCGAACGAAAAGAAGATTGACAAGATACAGATTCCCAGACGATCCAACAAACGGACCACCAACGATCTCCTGAACGCTGCTGACATCACCGCAC
>JAQVIE010000208.1 GCA_028695895.1 Methanospirillum sp.
ATTGATCACCATTGATAATAAATCTAACGATTAAATTTGTATGCCGTGATTTTGAAAATATTGGATTTAAGAAGAATCTGAAAAATCGTGATTCAGGGCCTAGTGATCATTATTGTTCTGTTTAAGATATGTCTACTGCAATTTATTAATTTGAAAGTAATACCTTAAGTTACATTCCTGGATTTCAGGCGATATCAGACAGCAGAGTTGAACCCTGATGATTGAACAAGTGATTGGATCTTTGACAAACGGCTGGATCACGCTTTGCAGTTACCTTGCAGAACATGTGGTCACCTGTTTAATTCCTGCATTTTTCATAGCCGGAGCAATTGCAACCTTTGTAAGAAAGGATGGTGTGCTGAAGTACTTCAGTCCTGATGCAAAAAAAACGGTCAGTTATGGAATTGCATCAGTATCAGGGACCATCCTTGCGGTCTGTAGCTGTACAATTCTCCCCATGTTTGCTGGAATATTAAAAAAAGGAAGTGGAATAGGTCCTGCAATAACATTTCTTTATGCAGGCCCTGCAATAAATATTCTGGCAGTTATTTATACCGCAAAAGTTCTGGGTCCTGATATTGGAATAGCAAGGGCAATATCTGCAATAGTCCTCTCGATTGTCATCGGGTTAATAATGACATCATTATTCAGGGACCATGATGAAAAGAGAGAAGCAGGGAGAAAAGATATTTATGTTTCAACAGGAAAGAGAGAGCGCCCATGGTGGGTAGTTCCGGTCTTTTTCATATTCCTTGTATCTATCCTGCTTATTGCAACCTCTCAACTTGACATGTTAAACAGACTTTTTATTGTATATATTCTCTCAATGGCTGTTTCATTTCTGCTGATTTTTTACTTCACCAGGGATGAAGTGACTGAATGGGGATACGAAATTTGGGATCTGGCTAAAAAAATCTTTCCAATCCTCCTGACTGGAACCTTTGCCCTGGGTATGATATCCTACTTTCTTCCACCTGAATTTTTTAAACCATTTATTGGTGACAATTCACTTTTTTCAAACTTTATTGCAGCATTTTTAGGTGCAATTCTTTATATGCCCACATTGCTTGAGGTGCCGGTTATCGGGACAACATTTGGGTATCTGTCTGGAAATATGGCCAAAGGGCCGGCACTGGCCCTCCTTTTATCAGGCCCGGGCATAAGCCTGCCCTCCCTTCTGGTGCTTTCAAGGATTATGGGCAATAAAAAGACCGGAGTATATGCAACCCTTGTTATTGTATTCTCAACACTGGCCGGATTTATATTTGGTAACAGCGGACTTTAAAAAACACCATAATATTTCCATAGGGTTCAACTAATTAAAATGTGATCCATTTTCATGAAAAATTATCTAAAAGAGAATTTGCATATTAATTTGAGGATATGATGAATAATGAAAATTGAAATATTCGGTTCTGGATGCACCAAATGCAGGCGTATGTATGACAATGTAGTTGAGGCAGTGAAAAAAACCGGAGCAGATGCCGATATCATCAAGGTTGACTCTCTTGCTGATATCATAAGCCGGGGAGTAATGATGACGCCATCTCTTTTTGTTGATGGAAAAGAAGTTGTGTCAGGGAGAGTTCCAGGGGTGAATGAAATTGTGGATCTCATTAATGAAAATTGATGAGATCAGGAGAAGAATCCTGTGAATTTTGGATACAAATTTTCTGTTAATGTGATAAGAACATTAAAAAAATCTGGTATCTACAAGTGATATCGTATAACAATTACCGGTTCTGGTACTCTTTTACAATAAAATCAGTGACATGGATGATATCACTACTTCCGGTTATTCCAAAATCCCCGATAAAAACCAAAGGGTAAGAAACTTTTATTCCATTGAACTGGTTTTTATATTGATTCAATAACCCCCTGTTTTCTTCATTACTAACCAGATTTCTGAATTCAACTGCGACAGAGGGGTTTTTTCGTTGAAATGACAATAAATACTCACGTGCATCCCTGCAAGATCCACAATTGGTACTATAAAAGAACTGTATTGGGAACGGGGAGTCTGATTCCGCAATAAAATTATTCATAATAACATCATCAATGTCATCCCTTGAAATTTCAACACCATTTTTTAAAAAAATTGCACCAGAACATACAGACACCAGAAACAGGATCAATAAAAAGGATATTTTGAATCGAATTCGTGTCAGGTTGACAAATTTTTTCATCTTTATTATTATTTCTCTGATATGGGAGATCAATATTCCGGTTTTTCTGAAGTCAGGTATTAAGAGAAACATGGCAACTGGTCAATCGACCAGGTACCCGGGATTCATACATCACGTTATCCGTGCAAAGCAGAAATAAAATGATTGTGATTTACAAAAACGCCTGAGCCAGGATGATAATTCCCATAACAAGCATAATCACACCAACGATAATTCGCAGGAGTGATTTCCTTTCATCTCTCCATGAATTCAACTTCTCAGGAGACAGGCCAAAGATAACCAGAAGAAGGATAGAAATGAGCGGAAGCACCACGATGAAATTATATGCAAGAAGGTAAAAAATTCCAGAATGCATATCCTTGTACATCATTCCAAGAATTGAGATATATATTCCGACTGTGCATGCCATCCCATAAAGCCCGGTTAATGCACCGACAATGAACCCGGCAGGAATGCTTGCCATCTTAAGATATCTGGATATAGTAGATTTTTTAGACTTTGGAATTGAAAAAAGAGCATCCTTTTTCTTTTTTAGTCCATCCTTTATCTGAAATATACCGACAATTATCGCAATCATACCAGCAGCAATAAGAAATGTGTGGGCAATCCCTGGTAACTGAATAACAGTAAAGATTGCAAAACCAGATAACACCCTGACGGTAAAGAATGACAGAATAAATGCAGATCCAACAAACATGATTGTTTTTCTTGAATCTGATGCCATTAAGGAGACAAGTAACAGGGCAAGGACTAAAAGTCCACATGGATTAAACCCTTCCCCCAATGCCGCAAGTAAAAGAATTCCGTAATTGATTATGACAGGTTCATCCAATTCAGGGAGATGAGAAATAATTTCTGTTTTTTCCAGTGCCAAAAACTCCTGCACAGCTTTTTCAAAATCTGAAAAAATGACATTATCACCAAGAAGCACCTGGTCTCCAATAAACATGACAGGAACGAATAATTGTTTATCAGGGTGCAACTTTTGATAACTATCAAACAGAAGTATATCATCCGGGTTGTCACCTATATTATGATACTGGATAATAACTTCAGGATGTGATTTGGCATATTCTTCAATATATGGCATCACCTTATGACAGGAACTGCAAAGAGGAGTATAAAAGAAATGAACTGCATCAGGATTGGTAGTAATGACAGACGTGTCCGGGGATCCAGCAGCAATTACACCAGTAATGAGAAGAAACAAGCAACAGACAATAAGCCCGGTGGTCTGTACCATTCTTATCGTGATATGTTTTGATATTTTCATAGCAAATCAGATGAATCCTTTTAGATTACGTACATAATTTCGCTTCAAAGATGTAAAGGCTTTATGAAAAAAATAATTCAAGTGGATTT
>JAQVIE010000209.1 GCA_028695895.1 Methanospirillum sp.
ATGAATTATTAGAACAAGCAAAAGTTACTTTTTGGCAAATTGCATATTCTAGTTTAATTAAAGAACGTGATTCATTTAACTATCGAATAATATCTGGATTACATGATAAACCAGTGAATATTAAAAAAACTGATGATATTATTATATCCAGTAAGGATAGTCTTCAGAGTGATAGCGCTTTTAATTTTTTGTTCCAAAATGGTTGGATTGAAGAAAACGAGGAACTATTTTTAGTAATAGATGAAGCCCATCATGCACCTGCAAAATCATATCGTCGTATTATTGAAAGATTGGAAGATAGAAATATTAAATTACAGTTATTGGGATTAACAGCAACCCCTTTTCGAACCGCTGAAAGTGAAAAAGGTTTCTTAAAACAAGTTTTTCCTGATGATATTATTTATAAAATTGATCTCAAGACTTTAATAAATCGGGGAATACTTTCTGAGCCGATATTTATTGAAAAAGAAACTGAAATTGACATGACATCCATAATTTCTGATGAAGAAATGGATAGAATTCAACATTTTGATATCGATAAATTAGGAACAAAAGCTGCCAAAGCTATTGCAGAGAATAAAATTAGAAATCGATATATTGTTGACCATTATTATGAAAATAAAGAAAAATATGGTAAAACACTGTTATTTGCTCTCAATGTGGATAATGCAATTGCATTAAATTCATTGTTTAAATGTAGAGGAATAAAATCAGAATATGTATTATCTTCGATACGGGATTCTATTACAGGAGTTACTATCTCTTCTGAGAAAAATAAGGAAAATATTGATAAATTTCGAAATGGCGATCTAGACATTTTAATTAATTTGAATATTCTTACTGAAGGAATAGATTTGCCCAATGTTCAAACGGTTTTTCTTACTAGGCCAACGATCTCCTCAATATTAATGACTCAAATGGTTGGAAGGGGTTTACGAGGAGTGAAAGCTGGAGGAACTAAAAATGCATATATTGTTAGTTTTATTGATAACTGGAAGGAACAAGTAAAATGGGTTAATCCAGAAACATTATTAGATTCAGAAAAAATTGTAGATATAGATCGTCCTTCATCAGAAAGAACCTTAAGGATAGTATCAATTCGATTGATTGAAGAATTTGCAAAAATTCTCGATCAAACGATTAATACTGAAGAATTAGAGAGATTGGACTTTATCTCTCGAATTCCGATTGGAATTTTTGCATTTACAATATTTAATAAGTTAGAAAATGGTGAGACTCAAGATGTCCAATGTGAAATTCTCGTTTTTGACAACATCAAAAATGCCTATGAAGATTTTTTTGACTCTTTGTCAGGAATATTTGAAGAATATGAAGAAAAGGAATTAACAGAAGAAATTCTAGAGAATATTACGAATCAAGTTGAGAAAATTTGTTTTTCTGAATGTGAAAAATATCCCGGATATTCACGCACGGATATTAAAAATGTCCTTCGTTATTATGATGAATATAATATTCTTCCCAATTTTATTAGTTTTGAAGAACGTGAGAAATATGACATCACTCGATTGGCAGAAGAAATTCAAAAATTAGATTTACGTCAAAGTGAAGCAACTGATTACATTGATAATAAATGGGAAGAAGATCCCATCGGTTGGAAAGTCTTTTTTGGATATAGAAAAAAGAATTTTCGGAGTGAAATCCGATTAGCATTAGACAAAATTCAACATCCAGAAGAATATGAACGAAAATTACCTAAACCAAATAATGAACCTGAAAAAAGACCTTTAGAAGACCTAACATTGACACAGATTAGAAAGATCAATCCTGAAAAATGGCGAGAATTACACAATCATGTTTTTAAAGGGGCAATGGACACTCAAGGATTTTTCCATTGCAAAAATTGTGATCATAATAGTAAAAATAAATTAGACTTTCAAATTGATCATATTAATCCCATATCAAAGGGAGGCAAATCTATCAAAGAGAACCTACAATTGTTATGCAGAAAATGTAATATGCTTAAAGCAGATAAAAATTGACCTTAATAATTAAAAAATATCACTCACCCTCTTCTTTCTCCTTCCCCTGACACAATCCCCCGTAATCACAGAACCGGCATTCCATGTAACCAGGTGTCGGATCAAATCGCTCATCCATAATCGCCTGAACAAGCCCATCCAATTTCTCTTTGAACACACCAATCGATTGTTCAGTCGGGAAATAATCGATCTGTTTCACCCCTTCCTCTTCCAGATAGACGAGCGAAGCCCGTTTCGGCAGCTTCCCGTTCATCATCTGAAGAGCCATGGCGTACATGTTCAATTGAATATCAAGCGGAACATCCTTCTTCGCAATTCGTGATTTCCCAGATTTGAAGTCAACGACAACCATCTCGCCCTTATCATCCTCAATCCGATCAATCCGTCCTTTCACGATCCATGTCTTCCCGTTTGGAAGATCCAATGGGTAGGTAAACGACTTTTCAGTCTCAACGACCCGGTTCTGATTCTTCTCTTTCCACTCCAGGAAGTTTCGAAGGCTCTCTTCCGCAGATACCTTACTTTGCTCGGCAACCGTTTCAGAATCGAAAGCCTGCGGTTTCCAGCACTCATGAAGCATGGAGATAAGCCGGTCTGCATCAGGCTGCTTTCCCTCAGCCATCTCAGCGGTTGCCTGTTCGATGACCTTATGAATCGCTGTTCCTTTCTGGAAGAATGATTTATCCGTTGTCGGGATGCGGAGAACATTCTGGAACTTGAACTTGAGCGGGCAGGATTCATAGGTGTGGAGAGAACTGGGTGAGAGCGTGAAATCGTCCGGAATGAGGGGTCGCTTTTCCGGGTTCATGAGTGAGAGGATCCGCGCATCAGGTTCGGAGAGATCCAGGTACTGCACTAACTGGGCGGTCATCGGGTCCTTTCCGTCACGATAGAGGAGGATCTGTTCCAAAGTGCAGAGATGATGAGTGGCTGAGGTGATCCGTCCATCGGAGAGTGCCCGGATACATTCCTCCCTGACACTTCGAATAACAATATCCAGTGGCGTATCGGCGATCTGTTCCCGAATCGATCCTTCACAGGATATTTCCACATGGTCGATCAGGGGATGGTCCTGCCATTTCATCTCATCCAGGAATTGGGACGGTTTGCTATCCTTCTTATTCCGCCGGTACCGAACCGGGCGGAGCAGGTAGAGTTCATTCTCCGCTCTGGTCATGGCCACATAGCAGAGTCGTCGTTCCTCTTCAATAAAGAGACTCTTCTCCGACTTCTCTGACTTCATGGATTTCACCAGATCATTCGGGACATAGAACTGCTTCTCCCTAAAGTTCATCGGGAAATGGGTCTGGACCAGGTCAGGGATGAAGACGACCGGGAATTCCAGTCCCTTACTCCGGTGGACGGTGAGGATCTGGACCGCATCCTTGGTTGATACCTCTTCCAGGGAGACCGGGAACTCGCTTAAGATATCCAGGTAATCAAGAAGGCTGGATAGGGTTGGTTCATCGGTTGCATCAGCGTACTCCCGGACGATCTCAAAGAACTTGTTCAGGTAGGAGAGTGAAT
>JAQVIE010000210.1 GCA_028695895.1 Methanospirillum sp.
TCTCATCAGGCTCAATGCCCAGTTCTTTTAGATATTCGGTCAGAATGGTAGCACAGGCTCCAACATTCTCTCTAATATCAACAAAATGTGCTTTACCTGTATGTACTTCATCTTCCTGATGATGATCGATTATAATGTCAACTGGTGTTGAATGAATAAGTCCGTTATTTGCCCCAGGTCCCTTGCTGTCCACAAGGGCAATATGAGTACATTCATTGAGTATTTCCGGCTTTAGTAATTCCATCCTGATATCAAGCAGGTTCACAAGTGTCCGGTTTTCCTGGTGTCCGATTATACCGTCATAAATTATTCTGGTTTCAAGGTTTGGGTTTGCCCGCTTTGCGATGGCTGAGAGTGCCATTGCACTGGCGATAGCATCAGGGTCAGGATTGGTATGTGTTACGATGCCAAAGACACCTGACCAGGAAGCAAGCAGATTATAGAGATCTCGTGATAAATGGTGTTTTTCAAGTTTATGCAGATGGTCAATGGCAGCCCTTGCAACAACATATTGCGGATAGAGTACAAGGTCCGCGCCCTCCTCCATCAGAAGTTTTTCATTAATAGGGTCCTGCGCACGGGCAACAATGTGAACTTTGGGATATTGTTTTCTGACATTTTTCAACCCTGAAATATTTGCTTCATGATTATCGCTTACCACAAATGCAATATCAAAGGGATCAATTCCCTGTAACATGTCAGGATCCGTGAGATCCCGTAAAAATGCTTCAATATTTTGTTCTCTAAGTTCCTGAACACGTTCAGGATTGCTGTCCATGCAGAGCAGTCTGCCACCTTCTTTTTTTAATTCTTCAAGGATAAGGTATCCGACGCTTCCACAACCACAAATGAGATAAGTTCTGATCCCCGGTGACGCTGTCGGGTTGAATCCAGGCATATTCTGGTATAGGTTGGATTATAGAGGGATAAAGTGACGTAAGAAATCTATATATATAGGTTAATCTAACATGTGATGGCACAACGGGTCTGTAGCTTAGTCGGTAGAGCGGCGGACTCTTAATCCGCAGGCCAAGGGTTCGAGTCCCTTCAGGCCCGCTCGTTGTCTTTTTTTTGAATTTTCTTCAATGGGTTTTTTATCTTTATCTCTCATAAAATTCTTTTATGACTGGTGAAGAACCAGAATATGTGGAAGTCACCTGCCAGCACTGCGAAGGTGCCGGGTGCTGTTTTTGTAACACAAAGGGAAAAGTCTCTGTTGAATGGCCGGAGAAAATGTGTCGGCACTGCAATGGGGATGGATGCATTTATTGTGGATACACAGGCTGGGGTGGTCTGAAAGGTAAATATGATTAAATTTTAATTTAATCAGTCCAGCAGATAATTTTGGGATGAATTATTTAGTGTTTTGAGTTTATCTTTAAGCAACAGGATGTAAAGGGGATATGAAGTTATTTTTTGGACCTGACCCGGAGCGAATGAGACTTAAAGGGGATTTAAATGGTCTCTTTCGGTTATTAGATAGTAAACATGAGGCCGCGCTAAGAATCGAAGCAATACTGGCGCTTGGTCGGATGAAAACCCCTGCTGCGGTTAATCATCTCATCAATCTCTTTATGGATACCGATTATAACATCAGGAATGCTGCATCCCGTTCACTTGTCAATATTGGATCTGATGTAATAAACCCGTTAATCAAGGCGCTTTCAACCTGTGATGAACAGACGGGAAGAATGATCCATACAACCCTTACATCCATGGGTGATGAAGCTGCAAGGGAAATAGTAAATAATATACATCTTCTTCAGGGCATTGGTTATGAGAGGGCAGGGTACATTCTGAACTCAATGGGAATCCGTGTCATGCCTGTTCTTATCGATTCTTATGGCACGCAGGACCAGACAACTGTCAGGTTTATTGAAGGTCTTTTTGAAACATTTGGTAGATCTGCAATCCAGCCTATTATTAATGGTCTGAGTTATGATAATGAAGAAATAAGAGCCAGACTGTCTGCGTACCTCATTATCCTTGGAAACCAGGTCGTAGGAGATCTCCTTAACTCCTGCGGACAGGATGAGGAATGGCTTAGGGAACTGAAATTTTTCATCATAAGCGAAATAGGAAAACCTGCGCTTGATTCTTTGTACCTGGCTCTTAAAGATCCAAATCCGGTTACATCCTCGATGGCTCAGAAAGCTTTTCTTGAATTTGGTGAATCTGCAATCGTTCCTCTGATTTCCGGACTGTATGATACGGATTATGAGATTCGTAAAGTCTCGGAAAATTCTCTGACAAGGATTGGTGAACCAATCATCCCTCATCTGCTTGAAGAGATGGCTATATGCAGTGAAACTGATCGTGAACCGATAATCTCGGTTATACAGCAGATCGGAGAACCTGCAGTTCCATACCTGATTGAGACCCTCAATAAATCAAAGGATGGACGTTCAAAGCAGATGGTTCAGGTTTTATCACGCATGGGAGCAGTAACCATACCGTCCCTTATAAATTCGGTCCAGGATCAGGCAGATACCTCTGCACTAAAAGATGCATTTCTGTCGATGGGACGGATTGCATTTCCCTTTCTTGAAGAGGCATCTGAGCGTGAACGTGGAAAAACTGCTGCTTTTTCTATCGATCTTCTCAGACAGATAGACCCGGTAAGATCCATTGAACCGATGATTACTGCATTGTACCATGCTGATCGTGAAGTGAGAGAGACTGCCCTTGAAAACCTTGTTGGATCAGGTGAGATTGCTGTACCTCGTCTCATCCAGGTTCTGGGTTCCGGAGATGAAGAAGCAGTGGATCTGGCCAGGATTGCACTTGTAAAGAATGGTGAAGCGGCAGTTCCCCATCTTGTGGATTCCCTTTCAGATCCGATGGGTGCAAACCATTCTCTTATACAGGAAATTCTTCAGGAAAATGAGGTTACTGCACTTCCTTACCTGATTCCGTTCATGGAGCCTGAAAAAGAAGGTCATGATGAAGCAATGGCATTGATTAAAAAGGTGGGGGCAGATGCAACTTCTTCCTTACTTCATGCAATTCCTGATTCAGGGCCTGGACTTGTAAATGCAATTAAAAATTATCTGACAGAGCTTTTCAACCAGGATCCGCATCAGTTTATAACAAAGCTTTTTTCCGGGCAGATACCGGATACAGGCCTGATGTTTGAGCTTGTGCATTCATCCCCTGACATTGTAATACCGCACTTGATTGATATCTTTCAGGAAGATGATGGATCCAGGTCACTTGTCGCCGGAGAACTTCTTTCACGATTTGGAAAAGATGCCCTACCTCCATTTATTAATGCTTTGAGAAATGAAACAGATGATGATCGTAAGCTTGAGATAACCAGTTTTTTAATTAAAATTGGTGATGATGCCATTCCTGAACTTGTTGCAGAGCTTGGTGATGAAGAAATTGCACCTTATTCAATGGCAGCTTTAAGCGCTATAGGTGAGTCTGCTATACCTGCTCTTCTGCCTCTTTTAAAAAGTTCAGACCAGGTTACACAGCAGTATACAATACATACCCTT
>JAQVIE010000211.1 GCA_028695895.1 Methanospirillum sp.
CTTAATTCCAATGGGATGAAAAAGTCCGGTCCCAAGAAAAATAATCTCTTCTGCACCGGTCTTTCTGGCTGCTTCAAAAGAACACCCCAGTACCTGACCCCTGCATGGTGTTCTGGGTGACGGACCAGCTATGACTGGTTCAATACCTTTATCCTTTAGTATTCGGGCAGCATGTGGGAGCAGGTGAACATGCTGAACTGTTGTGACAAGTCCTGCCTTCTTTCCTTTAAGCCTTGGGATGACCTCTCTAATCACCGAAATATCGCCATCAACCGGCCAGGGTTCATAAATGACCAGTTCTGTTCCATCTACCGGTGTATGACCTATATGAACAAGTACGTCTGCCCTGTCCCTGGCACTCAGGTCAAGATCACATGCACCATAACAGGGGTCGCCGCTGATTATTACCTCATATCCAAGAAGGCGAAGTTCATCTGCAAGCCTGGGAAGAAACCTCTTTAATCCTTCCGGTGCCTGAATTGCAACAATATGGCATCCCAGTTTTGTCAGACGATTATGCAGGTCAGGAACACTTATCAATAATTTTCACCAGGTCTGTTACTTCAATGGAAACAAGATAAGAAAATGGAAGTTTCAGTTTCGGGTCTCCTTTCTTAATCACAAAACCAATATCCACTATCTCTGCACCAATGCTCTGCAATGCCTCTATGATTCCATTCATCGTCCCGCCAGTGCTGATGACATCATCAACGATGATAACCCTGTCACCCGGTTTTATCCCGTTTATATACATCTCACCCCTGGAGTACCCGGTAACCTGGCAGACATCACATTCACCAGGGAGGCTGTACTTTCTCTTCCTGATGATATTAACCGGAATATCAGTCATAAGGGAGAGGGCAGTAGCTACTGGTATACCCATGGCTTCAGCAGTTACGATAAATTTCACGTCTGAAAGGTTTAAAAGCCGAATCAGGCCAGTTGCAATCTCCCTAAGAAGGCCTGGATCAATATCCGGAATTCCATCGGTGACAGGGTGAATAAAATAATTATATTCTCCTTTTTTTAAAATTGGGCAGGTTAAAAGTGAATTAGTCAATATCGGGTACATATGATTCTCCAAAATCAGACAGGAAGGCTTCAACTATATCCTTGGTTACATGAGGCATACATACGATACGCAGATCTCCTTTTCTTGTATATGAAACGACCCAGGGGGATGGAACACTGACATGTTCAAAAGTTGCAACATTGACATCAGGCATCACTTTTTTTTGAACACCAAATGCCTCCATACCTTCTATTATCCTCCTGGTATTTTCCATGCATCCGCCAACAAGTGCTTTCATTCCTGTCCTGCCCATGTTAGCCATTACTGCATATGCTGCAGCAACCGATGCGCCAGGTCTGGTTCCGGTAAGGCTGTATGCCTGTTTTGTTGTGAGATATGGTGTCTCCACGAGAAGATTACAAAAAACCTGTTCATCCCTGACCATCAGGATGCCGGACGGGATAGTGCTCATTCCCATCTTGTGTGGATCAACCGATATCGATCCGACTTCGGGAATGGAAAAATCAAAAGCAGGTGCATTTTCAATAAAAGGAAGTACATATCCGCCAAATGCTGCGTCCACGTGGAGATGTACCCCTTCCTGTCCGGCAATTTTTCCAAGGGCAGGGATGGAATCGGTCATGCCGTACTCCGTGGTCCCGGCAACACCGATGATGCAGCAGGTGTTTTTATCAATGAGTTCTCCTGCTGAATCGATCCGAATTCTGAACTGATCATCTATAGGGGCAATGCGCATCTCAATGTCCATCATTCCACAGGCCTTTTCAAAAGAAAAATGGGCTGATGCAGGAACGATGATGTTGGGCTTCTTAACGTTTTTTATTTTTTTACAAAACCTGAGAACCTGGATATTTGATTCTGTTCCCCCGGATGTTGTACAGCCGCCTGCAGAGGGTTCATGGTAGAGATCTGCAAACCATCTGATAAGACGATCCTCAAGATCCGCTGTCCCGGGAAATAACCCTGGATCACCAAGATTTGTCTCCATGAAAAGGTTATGTGCCTGCACTGCCATCGGATGAGGTGAAGTGCACATGGACGAAAGGATATAAGAATAGGAAAAATCTTCTTTCCGTTTTGCCTTTAAAAAACAGAGAAGTTCGTCGGCTGAGAGACCTTCAGCATCCATATGGTCTTCTCGCCGCATCAAGAATGATCCGCTGCTCTGTCCTTGCGACAGTCTCACGAATCTTTGCTATTGCATCGATATTGGATGAAACACTGGTTATTCCATGTTCAACAAGCCAGGTGACCATGTCAGGCTCACTGCCAGCCTGCCCGCAGATAGAGATCTCAACTCCGCCTTTTCTGCAGGCCTGGATCGCATGATCAATCAGGGCAAGAACCGCCGGGTGCTTGGGCCAGTACATGTCTGTGACATTCTCATTGTTCCGGTCAATCGCAATAGTATACTGGATCAGGTCATTTGTCCCGAAAGAGGCGAATTTTATCCCGGCCTTTATGAAATCTTCAACAAGGACTACACTTGCCGGAATCTCGATCATGATACCAAGATCCACGTTCTCTACATCTACCCCGGCCTGCCTGAAGAGCTCTTTTGCCTGGATAAATTCACGTGGATGTGAAACCATCGGGAACATGATTCCAAGATTATCGTATCCAAGTTCCCAGAGTCGTTTAAAGGTGTCAATCTGAAGCCTGAACTGCTCCGGCCCCTGCAGGTCGCGCCTTATACCCCGCCACCCAAGCATGGGATTGTGTTCTATTGGTTCAGTCTCTCCTCCCTGCATGTTTCTGAATTCATCCGTAGGTGCGTCAAGTGTTCTGACCCAGACAGGTTTGCCAGGAAATGCATCAAGAACAACCTTGATCCCATCCATTAGTTCAGAAATGAAATCTTCCTCCCGGTGATTCCTGATATACCAGTCCGGAGTTTTATTAAGGCCAAGGATAAGGTGTTCGATCCTGAGAAGACCGACACCGTCTGCACCGGTTGCTGCTGCACGTCCGGCCGCATCAGGCATTGATACATTGACCTTGACCGATGTGGCGGTGATGATCTTTGCAGGCGCGGAGGTAACACCGGCCCCGGAGTTATCAGACACTGATGACACCTGTTCGATTATTCCATCATAAATGAGCCCTTTTTCGCCATCAACACTAATTAACTGCCCGTCTTCGAGGGTCTTTGTTGCCTTTCTTGTTCCTACAACAGCCGGTGTTCCAAGTTCCCGGGAAACAATTGCTGCATGACAAGTCATCCCTCCTTCATCAGTTACAATGGCTGCAACTTTGCGCATTGCAGGCACCATGTCAGGATTTGTCATCCTGGTAACCATGATATCCCCTTCCTTTACCTTTCCGAGATCCCTGATATCATCAACAATTATCACCGGACCACTGGCAATGCCAGGGGATGCGCCTTGTCCCTGGAGAATGACAGTGTCGGCAGATCCTGCTTTTATCTCTGTCTTCACTCCTGCCTGGCCCTTGATTGTTGTAATA
>JAQVIE010000212.1 GCA_028695895.1 Methanospirillum sp.
AAGAACAGAGTACCTGAAGGCTCTCCAGGCCGGGGTCATCGAGCAATTTGTGAAGGCAGGGGCACTTGTCGAGGCACCATGCTGTGGCCCCTGCATGGGAGGATCTTTTGGTCTGATTGCATCAGGGGAAGTCTCCTTCTCAACATCCAACCGAAACTTTCGCGGACGACAGGGATCAGCTGAAGGAAAAGTTTTCCTTGGCTCTGCTGCAACTGCTGCAGCAACTGCCATTCATGGAGAGATCACTGACCCAAGGGAGGTGCGATGATGCAGGTATGGAAATTTGGCGATAATATCGATACAGATGCCATTATTCCAGGCCGGTTTCTGACCATCAACGATCCTGCCGAACTGGCATCTCATGCCTTTGAAGGTACCAGGGATGAATTCTCAGATAAAGTAAAACAAGGGGACATCATCGTCGCCGGCAGAAATTTCGGGTGTGGATCATCAAGGGAACATGCACCCCTGGCCCTTACCGGTGCCGGGATTCAGATGGTGGTAGCAGAGTCCTTTGCCAGAATATTTTACCGGAACAGTATCAATGTTGGTCTGTTACCGGTCATATGCCCTCGTGCACCGGAGATTAATGAGACAGATGAGATCATTCCATATTTGAACAAGGGATATCTGGATGTTTCTGGAGAAAAACTGCCCACTGAACCGGTTCCGGAGTTTTTAAGAAGGATCATCGATGCCGGGGGACTTGTTGCCTATGCAAAAACGATACGGAGTGAAGACCTGTGCATAAAGTAGCAGTAATCGGTGGAGACGGTATCGGCCCTGAGATAATTGAATCAGGAAAAACCGTCCTTGAGGCAGCAGGTGAAAAGTTCGGGTTTGATATCGACTGGACCAGGTTTGACATCGGGGCAGACAGGTACCTTTCTACTGGAGAACTTCTAACTGAAGATGACCTCACAGAACTGGAAAAGTACAGGGCCATCTATTTTGGTGCCATTGGTGATGACCGGGTAAAGCCGGGTATTCTGGAAAAAGGAATTCTTCTCAATCTCCGGTTTTACTTTGATCAGTACATCAATCTCAGACCTATCAGGATGCTTGCCGGGGTTGAGACACCACTTGCAAATAAAAAATCTGAAGACATCGACTTTGTTGTTGTAAGGGAGAATACAGAGGACTTTTATGTCGGAATCGGGTCAAGGCTGAAAGGTCATGAGAAAAAACTCCTTGAAGTGAAACGGGATATCTACTCTGTAAAATTCGACCTTGATGTTGAGACGGATTCTGATGAACTGGCTTACCAGATAGGAGTGATAACCCGTGAAGGTGCAAACCGGGTCATGACCTATGCCTTTGACATGGCACAGGGCAGGAAGAAGAAGGTCACCTCGGTGGACAAGGCAAATGTTCTGTCTGATGTCTATGGTCTCTGGAGGGATGTATTTCTTGAAACTGCAGCAAAATACCCGGAAACATCCCACGAATTCACCTTTGTTGATGCCATCACCATGTGGTTTGTAAAAAATCCTGAATGGTTTGATGTAGTTGTTACACCGAACATGTTCGGTGACATCATCACTGATCTTGGCGCCATGATACAGGGTGGCCTTGGTCTTGCTCCTGGCGGGAACATCAACCCGGAAGGTACCAGCATGTTTGAACCCATTCATGGATCTGCACCAAAATACAAAGGTCAGAACATTGCAAATCCTCTTGCAACTATATGGGCCGGCTCAATGCTTCTTGATCACCTGGGAGAAAAAGAAGCAGCAGACAAAGTTTTACAAGGTATTGAAGCCTCTATACGCGAGAAAGTTATTACAAAGGATATGGGTGGCTCAGCCAGCACCAGCGGTGTTGGAGACTGGATTGCAGACTGGATAAAAAAATCCTGATAACTCTTTTTTCATCATATTCCTGGAGTGACCCAAATCTTCCGGGTATCAAAGACAGTACTTTTCTTTCCAGACAACAATTCACTCATATGGGTTTTGATACTTCCAAGTGTGATTTTTCCCGGTGCATGGGAGAATGTCTGACAAGGTGCCCTTATGTCTCGTACAATGAAAAAGAAGCAAAAGAACAGATAAGATCACTCATCAAAGGTGAAATGGCACCGATACTAAAAGAGTGTATTACCTGTGCCGCATGTAATGAGTACTGCCCTCTCGGGGCTAATCCCTGGGACCTGATCCTCTGGCGACAGGAACAGACACAGGTACTTGGCATACCAAAAGACGCAAAACCTGCGTCAGACTGGCTTATAAAACCAAAGATAGTAAGACCTGGAAAACCGGGTGGAGCGCTTATTTCACTCTGCGGCATTTATGAGGTTGTCCCCCAGCAGGAATTTCTGACTGGTATGATGTTTGATGATACCACTCTCATCGGCGGAGGTGATTACTGCTGTGGCTTTACCGAGACTCATCTTGGACGCGGATCCAGGCCATATGAATTCCTTCCAACCCTGGTAAAAAACCTTGCCGATGCTGCAAAAGAATACGGTGTATCAGAGATAGTTTTCACTCATGATGCCTGTTTTAATGTGCTGACTACGGTTGCAATCCAGCAGAGAGTGGAAGTTCCTTTCAAACCGGTTCATATCCTTGAGTACATCCGGAACTGGCTCAGGGGACACAAGGACAAAATAAAACCTCTTAACATGAAGATGGCATACCAGGGCGGGTGCACAACCAGATATGCTCCAAGGAAAGGAGAGATATGGGAAGACTGGCTTACAGAGATTTTTCAGCTCATCGGTGTTACCTGTGTTGAAGACAAAAGAAAGTATACGGGAGATAACCGTCTTTGCTGCTGTTGCAGCATATTTCATACCCAGCATGACCGGGCAATGAAATTTCAACATATAAACATACAGGATGCCATTGATGCTGGAGCTGAAGGATACTGTTTTATCTGTCCTGCATGTATTTCGGTTATGCGGATGACCTGTAAAGAGATGAAACTGACACCATATTACATCACACAGCTTGTTAAAATGGCCCTTAACGAAGATCTTGGCAAGGCAGGGACAGCAGCATTTGGTTACCCGGTGAAATAGTAAAAGCAAAACCGATAACTATTATTTTTCATATGTATAGTATTCATAAAAGCGGAGGAAATTCGAATGGTAAAGTTTACCAATGAAATGAAAGATGCCCTGCGTGTGCCAGGAAAAGGTGGCAGCCTTATCTATATGGCAACCAGCAGCCTTGACGGAAAACCAAACATCGCAGCAATGAGGTTTGTTGCAACCCATGGTGATGACAAGATCCTTATATCAGACATGTTTTTACTGAAGACCAAGATGAACCTGAAAGAAAACCCTGAGTGCAGCATTGCTATCTGCCACCCGCTTGATGCAGGAAGAGACTGGGTCTTTAAAGGAAAAGCAATTGACATCGAGTATGGATTTCCACTGGATTTTGACTGGTACGGGGCGAAAGCGAAAGAAATTCTGGACAAGTGGGGGGACTGGGCTGCACTTGAACCACCAAAAGAAGTTCCACCTGACATTGTATTTCCAAAACC
>JAQVIE010000213.1:0-1532 GCA_028695895.1 Methanospirillum sp.
ATCCAATAATTCCAACAAGATCCATCAGCAGGGTCACAATATTCACCCCAAACCAGCTATAAAAAACATTGAGTGATATCTTTAATCAACACTTCTGTATGAAAATTTTCTCATTTCAGTTCCAATCGTTCCCACTACCTCATTAATTTGCTCGATAACGTTCGTAATCTGTTCGATGACAGCAAGAGCTTCTTCACTTGTTGATGATGAATTGAGGGCATCCTTGGCGGTATCCTTGACAAGAAGGCTCATTTCATTCACACTTGCTGTAATCTCTTCAAATGATGCAGCCTGTTCTTCTGTTGCACTGGCAACCATCTCCATGTTGCCCATGATGTCCCCGACCGAAGTTGTCAGAGTATTAAAAATCCCGAGTGTTTCTGAAAGGGCAGCATTTCCTTCAGCAACTGCTGTCCCTGCTTCACCCATTGCCCCAGATGCCGCATCACTCTTCTTTTGCAGATCGCTTATCATATCTGCAATATGCTCAGCAGACTGCCTTGATCGCTGGGCAAGTGATTTGACTTCCGCCGCAACCACTGCAAATCCCTTCCCTGCTTCACCTGCTCTTGCTGCTTCTATGGCTGCATTTAATGAGAGAAGGTTAGTCTGATTTGCAATATCTGTAATTAGGTCTACTATCTTTCCGATCTCATGCATCTGAGCTTTAATGTCTGAAAAGATAGTTTCCACCTCTTCGCTTGTCTTGGTAATACTTTGCATCCCGTTATCGGCTTTTTCAGCAGCCTCAATGCCCTGCTTTGCAAGATCATTTGCTTCGATACTTAGACCTGCAACTCTCTCTGCATTGGCCGACACTTCTGCAATTGTTTTAGTGAGATCTTCCATGGTCTGAAGAACCTGGTTTATTCCATCTTCACTTCTCTCTGCATTCTGTTTTGTCTGATCTGCATTCTGTGCAATAAGTGCAGCTCCACGACTTACATCTTCAACTCCCGTGCCCGCCATCTCTGCCTGATGAGTGAGATGTTTCATCTCATTGACAATAACATTTAAAACCTTAGAGACATTCATTCCGATATTATCAAGTGCATTCCTTAAAAGAGATAGATCACCTTCAATCTGCAGATTTGGATCAAATTCAGCTGCGAAATTTCCTGCGGCATATAAGTTTGAAATTCTTTGGATCTCCTGAATGGCGGACTGTACAAAAAATCCCATATCATTTAATGATTTTTTAAACAGAACAAAATCTCCTGCAACATGGAGTTTCTCATCCACCCTTACAGAAAAGTCAGCTTTCGCATACAGGTCTGCAACACGCATCGCCTCTTTAATAGGGCCGATAACTGAATCAAGGGTGTTGTTTACACCTTCCACTATCTTTCTGAAATCACCATAATGCCTTGTTGCATCAGCCCTTGTGTCAAGTTTTCCTTCCACTGCTGCATTGGCCAGCATTCCTGCATCAGCAATCAGGAGATTTACAGCGTCAATACACTGGTTAAGGTTGTTTTTTATCTCGTTAAAGTCACCATTATATGAATCGGTGATCTTTGGAGGAATATCCC
>JAQVIE010000213.1:1632-3485 GCA_028695895.1 Methanospirillum sp.
GCTGCATTGGCCAGCATTCCTGCATCAGCAATCAGGAGATTTACAGCGTCAATACACTGGTTAAGGTTGTTTTTTATCTCGTTAAAGTCACCATTATATGAATCGGTGATCTTTGGAGGAATATCCCCTTTTGAGATACGGTCAACATACTCAGCAGCAACATTCAGCGGTCCTATAACCGAGTCAAGGGTTTCATTAATCCCTTTCGCAAGAAGAAGTAGATCACCCTCATATTTATCCGGATCAACCCGTGTATCAAGCTGACCTGCTTTTGCCGCCAGTGTCAGACTGATAATATCTCTGACTGCTGCCTTTTCTGCCGTTTTATCTACATAAAAATTTATTACCGACAATACATCCCCATTATCATCAGGGATAGGGAGGTAGTGGTACTCAAGTATTTTTTGCCCTGCCGGGACATCAAGTTCCAATTCTCCGGAGAAGATTGTCTTCATGTCAATGGCATCTCTTACAGTTCTGCCTGTACGTTCGATCACTGGAATTTCAGACAGGTTCATCTTCAGGAGCTGTTCAGTGGGGATGCCTGTAACATGGGAATATGCAGAATTGGTATTGTCAATAGAAAGATCAGGATTGATCTCAAATATCGGAACAGGAGCATTCTGGATAATAAATGAAAATTTCTTTTGTAAGAGTTTACTTTCATGTGCCTGTCGGTTAGCATCATGTACCATGATCGCCCGATTGACCGCAACCAGAATAATCTCTCCGATAGCGTCAATCAGGGCACGTTCTTCCTTTAAAAATGCCCCTTCATCCATGACAGGCCTTTCTTCCAGGTACACAACCTCAAGAGCACAGGGATGACCATCTGACGCAGTCATCTCAACAGCCAGGGACCAGGGAGTCTTTATAAATTTCCCGCTTTTCTCCTGTAAATTCGAATATTTAAAGGAAGCCTCACAGATCTCAGGATACTGGAATGCATCAGGGATGTCCCGAAGCACCCGGCGTATGGTATCTTCAAGACTAAGTGATGTATCACCAAGAATACGTGTAAAATTCAAGAGTGATTTCTGCTCTTTCAGACGTTTAGTATATTGAAAAGCAAGTATCTTCAGCTTCTCATCATCGCATATTTCTGCTTTGAACAATTCTTCAGGGTCAGTGAATCTCATCATTTACCTCCTAAATAAAGTATTATTAGCTTAAAAAAATCGTTTATACAATCCTGAATAAAATGGCATTCACGAGTCTTCATATGCCGATATATAGTAACTTTCACCATGATGCATAAAAAATGATGGTTGCCTCCTGAACGTATAACCAGCCAATTCATCTAGTACCAAATGATTCTGCATTGTTGAATTTCTATGATGATTTTTAGACATATCCGTCAAACCATTGTATGATTGGAACATACATGTAAGTCATGCAAATATGGGAAAAGATACCTATTCGGGAAAGACGTGATCTTCTGATTGCCTGGCTTGCTCTTTCTGCCGCATTTACACTTGCGATGGTATGGGGTCAGAGATTTGACCTGTTAAATATCGGACTATTCTTTATCATCTCACTCATCACAGCAGGAATTGCTTTTATTATTCACGAAATGGCCCATAAATTTACTGCGATGAAATATGGATACTGGGCAGAATTTCAGATGAACAGCATGATGCTTGTCGTTGCAGTTGCCATGGCCGCATTGGCAGTAGTGGTCTTTGCAGCACCAGGAGCAACCTTAATATATGGCAACTCCATCTCCCGTGAAGAGAATGGGAAGATATCCATCGCAGGACCGGTCAGCAATCTTATCATGATAATTCCCTTTGCCGCCATGATCTTTATCGGACATTCAGCAGGATCCGGACTACTTGCAATCGTTGGTCTTG
>JAQVIE010000214.1 GCA_028695895.1 Methanospirillum sp.
TAAAGGGTTGCAAGAAGTTCATCTGCCGCCTTTCGGTTAAAAAGACGGATAAACCGGACAAGTTCCTGATCAAGGAATGTTTGTGCTTTTTCAGCTGCCTCTTTCCTGAACTGGGCAGTGTCATCATTGACTTTCCTGAGGTCATCTATGGTGTAAAGGCAGATACCAGGAATATTTCCAACTTCCTCCTCAACGTCCCTGGGCTGGGCGATGTCAACGATAAGAAGCGGGTGCAGGGAATTATCAAGAGGCCATGAACGCCCTTTTAAAGCGTCTTTAACCTCATCTGCCCTGATAATTGGATGAGGAGCAGAAGTGCATCAGATGACAACATCAGACAGGGTTAAAAACCGGTATAGTTCTGACATCAGAACTGCAGTGCCCCTGACCTTCTCTGCAAGGCGCTTTGCACGATCAAATGTGCGGTTGGCCACATATATTGCAGAGAGCTGCTTTGCTGCAAGTGCCTGCGTAACAAGGACACCCATCTCACCACTTCCAAGTACAAGGATGTGACGGCCGGCAAGGGACCCAAGCTGCTCTTCTGCCAGTAGGACAGCAGCAGATCCTATCGAGACAGCTCCACGGTTTATCCCGGTCATCCTTCTGGCCTCTGATCCGGCATGGATTGCCTTGTTAATACAGAGAGTTATCAGTGGATCGGCAACAGACACCGTCTCCGAAAGGGTCAGTGCTTTTCTCAGCTGGCCAAGGATCTGGTCTTCACCTATCACCATCGAATCCAGGCCTGCTGCAAGATCAAGGAGATGGGATAATGCCTCTGCATCCTTCCAGATCTGCCACCCCCCCCTTCCTTCTCTCTCAAGGAATGTACCAAGAAGATCCGCACTTCCATGAACCATCATCTCAATACGGTTACAGGTCTGCAGAAGGATGGCCCCTTTAAACCATTCTCCTGCCTTTATCAGGAGAGCCTCTTCATCAGGAAACCGGACCATCTCCATGTCCGCCACCGATGCCGAATGATGAGATATTCCTGCAATGGTGAACGGTGAAAAGAGCGCATGAGTCATATTGCAAATTTCCTTTGTATATATTCCCTGGCATCTTTCATCCCTGATGCCAGTGCTTTTCTCATATCAGGGTCACGGAGTGCAGTATAGAGGACTTTCTCATATGAATCAGGACCGGTCCTCTCCCCACGGTAGGTATCTCTTATCCATTCTCCAAGGAGAACAAGATCATCAAGATCAGGGAATGAGTCTTCCAGTTCTTCACGAATCAGTCGTGAAACAGCAGGAACAGAACCAGTGGTGCTGACTGCAATGACATAACGGGTGCCTGATATCTTCGCTGGTAAAACCACGTCACCTTTCTTTCCTGCTGCTACATTGCACCAGACATGTTCCAGGGTACAGGCGCTTTTTATCTGCTCATTTAGCCTGGGATCTGATGTGGCAGCGATGGCAAGTGAAGCATCAGAGACCATGGTTCGCAGGATATCTTCATCTCCGGTCAGATTGCAGGTTTCCATCCTGACTGGAATCTCCCGGAATTCCGGGTGAAAAGAACGACTGTAAACCACGACTTCTGCCTCATTAGCGAAATACCGGGCCTTTCTGGCTCCCACAACCACTCCCCCGAAGATGATTACTTTCTTCCCGGTAAAGTCAACCATCAGGGGAATCATCGTATGAGGTTTGTAGGTAAAAAATATCAATCTGTCTAATTATTCTTATCATTGTTCACACGAAAATGAGTACGATTCAAACCGATGAATTTATTTTCTATCAGAGATAACATTATAGAGCACCTGCGTTGATAGTGTAGTGGTTATCACTAGGCGTTGCCAACGCCTAAACCTGGGTTCGAATCCCGGTCAGCGCACTCATACCGTATACCGTCCCTTATTTTTTGAATGTTTGTTTATTGCTTCTTTTGATAGAACCAGGTTTTCCAAATTAAGGCTTGATTTCAAGGTGTTTTTTTGTAGATACCGGTTTTGAATATTTTCGGGAGAGGGATTGCAGATTCTCTTCTGACTTGTTCCAGAGTGCCGATAGTGCCATATATATAAATGATCTCAGTTTTTCTTAGGATCTGACTTTTGGTTTTACGGGTCAGTATTTAAACGCCTCCTTTCACGAAGAGGCCGGAAGTGGTTCAGGACAGGGTGATTATAGGGGAGGTCAGAATCTATATAGCGGGGAGATATGAGAGAGGAGGAGATTTTGAGTGTTTTAATATCCCTCATTATGTGTTTGTTTTTATATGTTGGATTTAGAATGCCATAGTATCATATCATCCTGTTTCTTAAGAAGCATGCGATAAGAGGGCTGATTTTTTTGAGATCCGGAGAAAGAATGTCTGGAGTATTCCTCTTACCATGCTTAGGGAAACGGTAATTAATGCTCTCGTGCACGCTGATTATTCCCAAAAAAGAGCTGTGGTTCGAGAGAAAGTACTTGGTAATCCTCATGTTTCTTCAATCTCAACATCGGTTGTTGAAGGTTATAATAATTAAATTCGTAATTTTCATATGATATTAAAAAAACAGGAATTTATTCTCCCGTCATTATCTCTTCATAAACATTATCAATTATATATTTCTCCACCTGGTTCCTAAACTCACCACCCTCAAAGAATTTGGTAACAATCTTTTCATTTTTCTCTGTTCTTCCTTCGATTATCTTCTTTAATTCCTTCTTTAAAGCAAACCCGAACTTATCTTTATCATTGGCCTGGGCGGCCTGCTTCAATTTCTCATTCGATGCAGCCTCCTTCTGAATCTGGTCAAAGAACAACTGATCTGATTCGGTGAATTCGGTTCCGAACCGTTCATTCAGAATTTCAATAATCTTTGAGAGTGGAGTCTTGTCACCTTTTTTAACACCGGTTCCGACATCAGTTGGCCCTTTAACCTTTGCTCCACCATTTTTATCCAATTCAATCTGACATTCTCGCGGATCTTCTGAAGCCTGTAATATTTCAGAGCAACATCTTCATCGAACCGGTATTTTTCACCGAGTGTTTTACTTTTTATCGCACTATTGAGAGCACGACCATAGGCATACAACTTCTCAAGGTCAAGGTCCGGATAGGGAAGCACCTGTGACAGGAACGAATACAGGCGTATGTAAGATCTTAGCACTTTTTTAAATTCATCCCGCTCATTTTCCGGCCGCTCCTCATATCGTCCCTTCCCCTGTGATATCATCGAATTGAGAATGGCATGATCAGAAGCACTCTGTCTCTGTTCTTTTTTGAAAAATATCCGGCAATATTCCTCAACTTCCTGAAGGTAGAATATCTGATAATTGATGAGTCGGTTTCGTAAATCATTCAGTTGACTCTCATCGGCCTTATCCTGAATCATCGTCGCTTCATAGAACGGCTGGAAGGCTTCTTTGATATCATCTTCTGTGTTGATAAAATCAAGAACAAAGGTATCTTCCTTTCCGGCAGTGGTTCGATTTAATCGGGATAATGTCTGAACGGCCTGGACACCAGCAATCCGTTTGTCA
>JAQVIE010000215.1 GCA_028695895.1 Methanospirillum sp.
TCTTTTGTCAGATGTACGAATGCACCGTCCACGAAATTGGATCCGGTGACGGTATAGTTAATGGTCAGACCTGCCTGGCCTGAATCTGGTGAAATTCCGGTCACAACCGGAACCGGAGGAGGAGTAATGGTGAATATAATGTCATCATTACTGTATTGTCCGTTCTGGTTGACCGATACGTTCCACGGGCCGGTAATAGCATCTGCTGGAATATTGAATATCCCAGTAAGGTCTGTTCCTTTCAGGGCAGCAGTTGAAGAGATATTCACCTGTTTGGTTTTAGTCAGGTTGACAATTGCTCCAGGTTTAAAATTTGCTCCAGTCACGGTGTAAAAAATTGATGTTCCACTCTCTCCTGAATCAGGTTTAATCGATTTTACTACTGGAGAAGGAATCGGAGTGGGTGTTGGAGTCGGTGCCGGTGGAGGATTAAGGTGAATCACTCCGACTGCGTAATGCTGCATTCCTTCATAGGATCCTCCCCAGGTCATGGTATGCTTGTTATAATCCCAGGTGTTATGAAGGATAACCTGGTCTGTCCCGGTATAACCTACCCCAAGCATGGTATGACCCTGTACCTGAATTATAACAGGATATCCTGCATCAATTTCAGATTTATACTGGTTATAGGTGAAACCTTTGGTATTTCCTCCATACCCGTAAATTACCTGATTATAATTAAGTGAGTTTTGTCCGTCAGTTGCTACGGAATATCCCCGTGACTCAACAAATAGTTTCATTCCATGCATACCATCCCGCTGGGTGTCGTCATACCTGGTGAAATCATAGAGTGGGTAACCTTCGGGATTTGTCCAAATCCAGGTACCTCCATCGGATGAGCCATATTTTTGAAACATGTTGGTTCCCATGAAATCAGCAATACAATCCTGCGGGGTGTGCTCATTCCATGCACCAAAATACGGGTCAGTGTTCGAGCCATAGGCATGATAGTAATCATCTTTATGGCCCTTTTTGGTCCGCCCGTCAAGTCCGTTTTGTGAAGCGGTGAGTGGGCACTGACCATTTCCTTCAAATGAGGGGCCCCATACTGCATTTGTAAGGGGGAACACTCCTCCGTTTGTCGGTCCAGTGTACATATTTGGATACCCGTTCCTGTCCAGGTATCCGAAAATCATGGTTGCAGATGTTGCAGTGCATCCATATGACCAGGACATTGCAGGAACCTCATTTTTGTCCAGGTATTGTGCTGAAACATCATTTAAATCAGCAAGGTTAGTGTTTGGGTCCCAGTTTTCAGGAGGTAATCCAGGGCCTATGAGCCGGCCTTCGATAATTTTTCCGTCTTCATAGAAGAGATACTTTAAAGTCGGGTCATTTGGGTCAGATACCTCAATCAAATTAGGTTCTGCAATTACTCCAGCGTTAAAGATCCCCATCCAGATAAAGACGAAAATCAGAAAAAAACTGGTATATTTAAAAAAAGGGTGATCGTCCATAATGCATATTATTATTAATAGAATATATTAGTTATTAAATTCAAAAAAAATAAAAATAAAAAGTTATCAGATTTATAGCATTACCGCGCTGACACTTTCATATTAAATAAAAAATAAAAAGTTTATTCGATATCCTGATAGTAATACTCCCCTTTGCTCTTCTGCTCACGGTCCAGGTATGACTCAGGTTTATTTATCCTTGGCCTGCCGCTCAAGTCCCTTCTGAACGTCACCCCAAGCTGGGAAAGGAACATATTCATCCCGTTTCTCATATCAAAAGGTCCCTTTGCCTCACCCCGGACACCTGGTTCTCCGTCAAAGACTAAAAGCCTCTCGCTGATGATATCTATCACATAAATATCATGGTCTATAACCAGTATAGCTGCTTCTTTTCCTTCCACCTGGTTTCTGAATACTTTTGTCAGTCTGACCCGCTGCTCAACATCCAGGTGGGCACTTGGTTCATCAAGAACATAAAGGTCTGCAGGCTGTGAGAGACAGGCAGCAATCGCGACCCTTTGCAGTTCTCCACCTGAGAGGGTATTTACCGGAAGCTGGAGGATTGGCTGGAGGGTCAGACCTTCAACGATATCATGCTGGTACTGGGCAGAATCGAAATTTTTTGCGATTTGCCGTAGGAAAAACTCAACGGTATCTGATGTATCACCTTTCAGGTACTGCGGTTTATACGAGATTCGTACAGATGTTTCCATTGAACCTGAGTCCGGTTTTTCAACACCAGCCAGGAGCTTAGCAAAGGTGGATTTTCCAATACCATTCTGCCCCACAATCCCTACAACTTCACCGGCAAAAATCTCACCTGATTGCACCGTCAGGGAGAACTTGTCAAAGGATCGTTTCATCTCCGGAATTTCAAGGAGTGGCTGCCTTTGTGCGCCATCTTTGTGGGCACGTATTTCAAAAGTAACCTGGTAATCACGAAACCTTACATTCTCTTCGGTCAGAAACCCTTCAAGGTACTGGTTGATACCAATCCTCACACCCTTCGGCCTGGTGATGATACCAAAGACAGCAGGCTTTCCATAGGCAACATGAACAGTGTCTGCCAGCATGTCAAGGATGGCAATGTCATGTTCTATAAGAACTATCGGTTTTTCTGCTGCAAGCTCACGGATGGCTGAGGCGGCTGCCATTCTCTGGTAGATGTCAAGATAAGGTGTGACCTCGTCAAGAAAGTAAAAGTCTGCATTACGGGCAAGAGCTGCTGCAAGTGCGACCCTTTGCAGTTCCCCTCCTGAAAGGTTTTTGATCTCCTGGTCAAGAATCTGGCGTAGTGAGAGGATGTCAAGGTACCGGTCAAGTGCCCCTCGTTCATCGGTTGTTTTCAGAAGATCCCAGACATTTCCCTGGAAGACCTTTGGGATGACATCAATATACTGGGGCTTTACCGATGCTTTGACAGATCCTTTTGAGAGTCTTTGAAGATATTCAAAAAGTTCAGTTCCAGTGTATTTTTTTAAAACCTCCTCCCAGTTCACTTCAGTGTCAAATATCCCAAGGTTAGGACTTATCTGCCCTGAGAGGATCTTCATTGCGGTTGATTTACCTATACCGTTTGCCCCGATAACACCGGTTACCTTTCCTTCAATCGGTGCAGGAAGCCCATAAAGGACAAAGGTGTTTGGCCCGTACCTGTGGGTCGGGTACTCAAGTTCTTCAGGCAGGGTAATGATATCGATAGCTTCAAACGGGCATTTTTTAACGCAGATACCACATCCTACGCATAATTCCTCAGAGATGACTGCTTTTCCTTCTTCATCAAGATGGACAGTTTCATCTCCGGTTCGGACCCGTGGGCAGTACAGGATACATTCCTTCCCGCATTTACGTGAATGACAGAGATCTTTATGGACGACGGCTATTCGCATAAGAAATCAGGATTATATAGTGGTTTCAGAGAGCAGGATTGTCCAGGTAACATACCAGAATGCGAAGGTGATAAATCCCTGGTAGAACCAGTCTTTCTTTTCAAGTTTGCTTGTATCTATCC
>JAQVIE010000216.1 GCA_028695895.1 Methanospirillum sp.
CGGGTTTTTTTATGCTCCATTTTTTACCTCTTATATAACATCATAACAAGATTTTCTGCTGATTCCCGTGTAAGACCCATATCAAGGATTGTAAACCGTTCAGGTCTTATATCCCGTGCCTCCATGAGTGCTTCAACAACCACTTCATCAGGTATGTTCAGTTCCCTTGGAGTTGTGGGCGCACCAATACTGGCAAGTGAAGATCTGATCTCTCTCCAGTCTCCGCCATGAAGATACATAGTCATAATAGATCCAATTCCACATGCTTCACCATGTAGCGCAGCTCCTGGTGCCAGCCGTTCCAGGGCATGACCAAACTTATGCTCCCCGCCTGAAGCAGGTCTTGAAGAACCGGCTATAGCCATAGATACACCGGATGAAACCAGGGCCTTGACAACGATCCAGGCCGCTTCTTCCTGTCCTGGTTTTATCAGGTTTGCATCCTTGACCAGAATTTCGGCTGTCATCTTTGAAAGAGCTATTGCATATTCACTTATCTGCTCTCCCCTGAGCCGGTGGGCCAGTTCCCAGTCAAGGATGGCCGTATAATTTGAGATAATGTCTGCACAACCTGAGGCCATGAGCCTGTGGGGCGCTTTTGAAATAATTCCAGTATCAGCAACCACAGCTATCGGGGGGTGTGCACCAATTGAAACACTTCCATTTTCAGTGGAAAGTGTTGCCCTGCCTGATATAATTCCATCATGTGATGCAGCTGTCGGAACACTGATGAATTGCTTACCCTGTTTGTACGAGACAATTTTGGCGCAATCAATAACTCTTCCCCCACCAACACCAATAAGGAAATCCGCTGATGATGAGGCCTGGCTACATGCTTTAAGTGTTTCGGCATTCAGTTTTCCAACAATAAACCGCCTGACATCGTACTTGTCTTTCAGGATATCTGCAATCGTATTCCCTGCAACTTCACGGGTGGTTCCACCTGATATAAGAAGAACGGAACGACCTGGTTTGATATCCTCAATGATGTCAGGAAGTTGCAAAATAGCCTGATGACCAATTAAAACGTCCCGTGGAAGCTGGGTCCATCTCGATTTATTGAAGCCATCCGACTGCAATACCTGTACCGGATCTGTGCTCATGGAGTTCTAAACACATGATTAGGGAATTCATCTACAAATATTACATAGATCCCATCCGTTATGGTCAGCCATATACCTTGGTTGATACCCTTACCTATGCCCTCATACTGCTGGCATGTATATGGCTGATTTACCGATGGCTGGAATCAAATCAGATCCCTATTGACAGGGGACTGGTTTATTCCCTGTTACCGTGGATAACATTTGGAGGTTGTCTTCGAGTTGTAGAGGATACTGGTTTTATAACATCTGACTGGCACATTCTTCTTACAACACCGCTCATCTTCTTTTTGATTTTTATTATCGCTCTGCCGGTTTTATTTATTTCAAATATATTAGAGATGAGAGGGATTATCCAATCTTTTAAAAGAGTTTTTTTCGGTACAGGGGTCGTTTTAACGGTTTCAACACTTATCTTTCTTGTCTGGTTTGGTTTAACAAAATCAAGAATTGATCTTCTGGTCGCATTTACAATCCTTGCCATGACTGCTGTATCTGGTTCAGCTTTATATGCCGTCACCAGGTACGGATTTAAATGGCAGTATATGCAGGAACGGTTATACCAGGTGTTGATATTCGGGCATATGCTGGATGCCAGTGCAACTTCATTTGGAATTGATTTACATTCAGTTTTATATAATGAACAGCATGTGGTGGGATCAGTTCTGATAGATCTGACTGGCACTGCATTTGTCATGTTTCCACTCAAACTGATTGTACTTATTCCAGGAATTTACATTCTCGAGCTTTACCGGCGTGAAGGAACAACAGGTATCTGGTATCTGATACTGCTTGCCATGATCATGGTTGGTCTTGCCCCCGGCATCAGGGATATGATGCGAATGGTGCTTTATGTCTGAAACGTTGAAAATTTCACATTACATGACATTGTCAGGAATGATACTTATTGCTGGATTTGCAGCAGGATTTATATTATCAGCCTTTGATCCATCCTTTGGCATATCTTTAGTTACCATGTTTGAAGAGATGGTTGCAGGTCAGATAATGAAGGGTGAACCACCGATGCTGGCTCTTCAGTTATTTTTGAATAATCTTGAGGCATGTGTAATTATATTTATAGGCGGGGCATTTTTCGGGTTTATCTCTGTAGCAGTCCTGATGTTAAATGGTATAATAATTGGTGCAGTCCTGGAGGTTATGCAAAAAGAAGCAGGTTTAATAGCCATCATTGCTGCGATTATGCCACATGGCATCTTTGAACTGCCGGCAGTAATCGCATCAGGAGCATTAGGCCTTATGATGGGTCGGGCAGTAAAATATGAAATGACAGGCACCTTTGATGCATCATTTGAGGGTTTACGTCTTGGACGATATTTTGTTAAATATATCATCCCGTTTGTAGCTATTGCAGCAATTATCGAGGCATTTATCACACCTGCCGTCTTACAGCTGGTGACATAGGAGCTCAAGAATGGAGGAACAGGAAGGAAGTCTCCCTCATAAGGTAGATTTCTCAGGTTGGTACAATGAAATTCTCTGGCGTGCGGAGATTATGGATGTCCGTTACCCGGTAAAAGGATTGTATGTATGGTTCCCGTTTGGATTTGGGATTCGTAAGAGAGTATATGCTATTCTTCGGGAATTGCTTGACCGGGACCATGAGGAGGCATTGTTTCCGCTTCTAATACCTGAACCGGAATTCATGAAAGAAGCTGAACATATCAAAGGCTTTGAAGATGAGGTCTACTGGGTTACACATGGTGGCACAACTCCACTTGATGTCAAACTGGCTCTTCGCCCAACCAGTGAAACTGCTATATACCCGATGTATGCTTTATGGATAAGATCCCATGTAGATCTTCCAATAAAAGTTTATCAGGTAGTCAATACTTTCCGGTACGAGACCAAACATACCCGTCCGCTCATCCGGCTTAGGGAAATAACCTCATTTAAAGAGGCTCATACTGTCCATGCAACCTGGGATGAAGCGAAAAGCCAGGTAGAAGAGGCCGTTACAAGGTACCAGGAATTTTATAACAGGCTAAATATACCGGTCCTTATATCAAAGCGTCCTGACTGGGATAAGTTTCCAGGTGCAGATTATACCATAGCTGTGGATACTATCATGCCTGATGGCAGAACACTGCAGATAGGGACTGTTCATCATCTTGGTGATCATTTCTCAAAAACGTTCAACATTCAGTACGAGGATGCAAAAGGGGATCAGCAGTACTGTTACCAGACCTGTTACGGAATTTCAGAACGTTCAATTGCTGCCCTTATCAGCATGCATGGTGATGACAAAGGTCTCATGCTTCCACCTGAAGTTGCCCCTGTACAGGTAGTAATTGTTCCGATTATAATGAAAAAACGAGAAGAAGAGGTAT
>JAQVIE010000217.1 GCA_028695895.1 Methanospirillum sp.
AATCTTAACAATTTGAAAAGCCAGAGAGCTATGAATCAAAAATTTGAAAATATTTAGAATATCGGTAAAATAATATTAAATAGAATGTTCCCATCCCTGCCCCATGTCAACCAGTGGTCTGACTTCTGTTACTTCGAAAACTACCTGGGCCATCATCATTTTTGCTGCATCTTCCCCGGCAACTTTGGCAATCTGCTTTTTAAATTTATTCAGATCTTCACCTGATGTTGCAATCTTTACTGCAACCATGTATACCCGAATTCCTTTCCAGTCATCAATTGCTTTTCCAGGTTCAATGATCTGGTAGACTGCATAAGGGTTTTGTTGAAGATTTGTAAGTGTCCTGTTATTGGACAGCCCCATTACGATGGTTTTTTCATCAGTCATATGAGGGGAACCAAATACACCGGAATTCACATGGCCTGATTTATCTGCAGTGCTTAATATCCCGATCCTGTGTGATTTGTTAAAATAGTCCATCAGTTTTGTTGTCATTGCATCACCAGTCCTGATGCTGTATTCGGTGTAGGAAAGATTAAATGTTTTGAAAGATGGTTAAGTTATTAGATAGATTAAAAAACAGGAGAATATAAGGAGAACAATGAGATCAATTGTAATATATCACTCACTATCAGGCACTACCAGAAGAGTCGCAGAAAGAATTGCCAGGCAAATTAATGGAGATATGATTGAAATAACTCCTGAAAAAAATTATTCAGGATCTCTGGCACTTTTAAAAGGATGTTATCGTTCTATAAAAAGGGTGGCTGATCCAGTAGTACCTGGGGAAATTGATGTTTCAGATTATGAAATGGTAATTATTTGTTCTCCAGTCTGGGCTGGAAAACCTACACCTGTCATCAATGGTGCAATAAAAGTCATGACTGGTTGCCAGGGAAAGAAGGTCTTTGCGATAATGACCTGCCGGAATAAAAATAGTGCTAATAATGCACTTGCTTTTTTTGTTGAGCAACTGAAAGAGAAAGGATTTGTTATATCCAAAACCGTAGTTCTTGATAAGAAAGATGCTTTTAATAATGTATTGATTGCAGAAATCGCAGAGGGCTTTGGTGATGCCTGACGGAGATTTTTTTTCCTGATAAGTGAACTGAGTGCTATATCAGGCCTGATTATTTGGCAGATGTTCTTTGTATGCTTTGAAGAACCGGGGTCAGAGTTGATTTTACCATGACAATCAAATCTTCCGCAAGGTTATCTGACAGAACCTGGATGCTCACATTTGATGATGATATATCTGTAATGATAATCATTGGAACAAAATTCACCGTTTTTTGTGACACCCACCTTGGGCCTGATTCGATAAAAGAGATCCATCAGTTTCTCTCTCTGATATCTCATCCGGATCATTTCTTTATTTTTAACTCCCATTCTGATTGGGATCATATCTGGGGAAATTGTGCTTTCCCTGGGATGATTATTGCAGGACACATTACCTGCAGGGAACGTATGAAGGAGAGGGGCACATTTGATCTTTTCAGGCAGATGACAAAGATTAGAGGTCATGTGAATATAAAACTTCCAAATCTCACCTTTGACTCAGGACTAATTCTTGAAGAGGATGATATTGAGTTTTCTTATGCCCCTGGCCATACCATTGACTCATCTGTTTGCCTTGACAGGAAAGATAATATCCTTTACGTAAGTGACCTGGTAGAGGATCCAATTCCGTATATTGACTATGATCGTATAGATATCTATATCAGGACACTGGAATCTCTTCTGCGATCTTCTGCAGATATAATGGTTTCAGCACATTCCGGAATAATTACACGGGATCTTATCAGATCAAATATAGAATACCTTAGAAAAGTCAGCAGAGGTCAGCAGATTGATACCGCATCATTAGGGGCTTATGAAAAGGTCCATAAGGCCAACCTGAATACATTAATAATCTTCAGGTATGAGAAGCTGGTTCGGGAAAAATTTGGTGATTCTTATTCTTTTGACCGATTCTGGTCTGATATACCAGATCCTGAGGAGACTGATTCTGAAACAACTGAAGAATATTTAAAGATACTTATACACAAAATTCAACCAGAATGAAAAGTTCCAGGTGCAATGAACCGGCAAAAAAAATTTTAAAAAATGTTAAGATGATACAGAATTATTACCGGATAGTAAATACAACATATTCGAGTTCTTTCTCATTTTTAGGATCCCAAATGTTGGAAAAAGTGGTGCTTGGGTACGCTTTCTTTTTAATTACATCCCATCCGTTTGGCATAATGGTTCCAGGTCTTTCAATCTCCATTGATGCATCATAGACATTCATGTGATATTTGCCTTTCTGGAATGGAATCTTCTTTACTTTTTCGTTAATCTCTGCGTTAAAGACCATTTTTCCTGAACTGTCTTTATTCACTGGAACAATGATATGAGCATAATTTTCCGAAACTTTGACGGTCTGGTATGCCTGGGTGCCATCCGGATTGAACCTGACCATGTTAATTTCTGTCGGATTAACCGTATCGCCTGAGGAAGGTAACTCTTTGAATCTTACCTTTCCTGCATTATCTTCCTTTGCATAAGCTACCAGGTCATTCCAGAATTTATCAGGGAAAATTTCAATGCCTATCTTTTTTATTTTATCTATCGTCGTAATTCCGGTGATGTTAAACTTTTCACCGGCGGAGATGGTTCCAACAGGGTTTACAGTGATATTTGCTTCTGCTGATACAAATCCTATAAGGATCATGGTTAACATGATGGTTATGATAATTTTTTTAAGTGACATGTTTTTTTCCTATTTTTGTGAGCGTAAAACTGATGGCTACGAAAAACTTCAACTCTATTTAATTTAGGTATTTTCACTTAAGGGGTTTCTTCTCATTTAAAAGAGAATGAAAAAGTAAATTATGAGAAATATTATTTCCCTGAGCTAACTGTTCCTGTTCCTCTCTGCAAAGCAATTTTTCCGGTCCTGACCAGCTCTAAAATCCCGTAAGGTTTTAGAAGATCTTCGATTGCTGCAATCTTGCCACTATCTCCAGTTACTTCAACAACCAGCGTATCCGCACCTACATCAATGATCTTTGCCCTGAATATCCCTGCTATCTGCATAACTTCTGAACGGGATTCTCCAGGTCCTGTCCTGATTTTAATCAATACAAGCTCTCTTTCAACGTATTCATATTCTGATACATCAAGAACCTTGATAACCTCGATAAGTTTATTGAGTTGCTTTTTTACCTGTTCAATCTGGACATCATTTCCAGTGACCACAATGGTGATCCTGCTGGTTTCAGGCTGCTCGCAATGACCGACAGCCAGGCTTTCAATATTAAATCCTCGCCTTGAGAAGAGGCCTGTAACCCTGGAAAGAACTCCTGGACTGTCTTCCACCAGGACACTGAATATATGGGCAGTCATTTACTCCTCCTCATGCCCGGTATGATGTCCAACGATCATCTCACTGATATT
>JAQVIE010000218.1 GCA_028695895.1 Methanospirillum sp.
AACTGTATATCCGAAAAGATGCACTGCCTGAAGGAAAGTTCCAGGTTTTTAAGTCCCTGATAGAGAGGGGGGATATTATCGGAGTGACAGGCAGGGTTTTCAGGACAAAAGTCGGGGAGATTTCTATTTTTGTTGATGATATAACTCTTCTTACCAAGACGCTTTGCTCTCTGCCGGAGAAGTTCCATGGCCTGACCAACCTTGAAAAACGGTACAGGCAGCGTTACCTGGATCTAATTGTCAATGAAGAAAGCCGGGAGACTTTCAGAACACGAAGCAGGATAATATCTCTTCTCAGAAATTTCCTGACCAGCCAGGGATTTCTTGAATTTGAAACCCCGACTCTTCAACCTCTTTATGGAGGAGCAAATGCAAGACCTTTCACAACTTTTCATAATTTCCTCGGGCAGAAACTCTACCTTAGGATTGCGCCTGAATTGTACCTGAAAAGACTTGTTGTTGGTGGTTTTGAGAAGGTTTTCGAGGTTGCAAAAAACTTCAGAAACGAGGATATTGATACAAGTCATAATCCGGAATTTTCCATGGTTGAGATATACCAGGCATATGCGGATTACACTGACATGATGAAACTGACTGAGTCTGTTATCTGCAGCATCGTTAAGGATGTAACAGGATCAGAAGAGGTGACTTATGAGGAAAATTCCATCTCTTACAGTACGCCCTTCAGGGTTATGAGCATGGAAGAGGCTGTCAGGCTCATTGGTGGTGTTGACATCTTTGCCCATGATCCTGATACACTGAAAAGGATTGGAAAAGAAAAAGGTGTTGATGGTGTTGACAATGTGCATTCACAGCGGGAGATGCTGGTACTCTTTTTTGAAGCACTTGTTGAAGATAAACTTGTGCAGCCGACATTCATCACCGATTTCCCTGTTGAGAACTCACCACTTGCAAAATCCCACCGGGAGAAAGAAGGGTTTGTTGAACGGTTTGAGCTGTTCATTGCCGGGATGGAGCTTGCAAACGGGTTCTCAGAGCTGAATGATCCCCTGGACCAGGTACAGAGATTCGAAGCCCAGGAAGAGAAGCGGCGTCTTGGGGATGAAGAAGCCCAGATGCATGATTATGACTTTGTAAATGCGCTTGGATATGGGATGCCCCCGACTGGAGGAGTTGGAATCGGCATTGACCGGCTTGTTATGCTGATTACAGGAAATATCTCTATTAAAGAAGTAATCCTTTTCCCTTCGATGAGAAGAGAGGTCACATCTTTAACTGATGATGAGGAATCATCATCCACTTAAAATTTCAAGGGCGTCAAAATTTTATTTTAAAGGTTTTATTTCTTAAAACATTTCAAATTTGCAAATCTTTTAATTTTCGTCACTTGTTTTTTTCATTGTTTGGATTTGAATAAGCTCATCGATTTCCTAATATTTTTTAGAAAATATTATACGTCAATAAAAAATATCCTTGTCATATTGTACATGGCATAAAACAGGTGTCTTACGGGAGAGCTGGTCCTGCAAAATCTGGTGTTTTTTTCTAAGGTGGTATTCTTGGATAAAAGCAAAATTAAAAGAAATTACAGGATTTTTACCATGGGGTCAATTATCAGATCGGGGGTTAGGATGAGATGAAACGTAACATAGCAAGAGGGATGCTTACCGCGCTCTTATGTATTCTTTTTTGCTGCATGGCAGTGGCAGATAATCAGGACGAAATTTTCCAAAGTATCTCTGCCCAGCCTGTGCAGTTTATAGAAAATGCCGGACAGGCACATGATGACATTCTCTACCAGTTAAAGAGTGCACAATTTTCATTTGATTTTACCAGGGATGCTCTGCTTGTCAGTGGGCCGTCTGGTGATTGCGAAGAATGCGGGGATGAAATTTCAAAACCGCTGGTTGTGACTGTTGCTGATACAGGTGATGATGTTGTCGTTGAAGCTTTTGACCAGCTTGACGGGTATGCCAACTTTCTCATCGGCAACAATGAATCAGAATGGCAAAAGTTCGTTCCCTGGTACGGAGGAATCAGGTACGTTGATATTCTCCCTGGAATCGATCTCTCCTATTCAGGAAAGCAGGGAGTATTAAAGCGTGAGTTCACTGTCAGAGAAGGCGTTGATCCTGGTTTGATAAGACTGGTATATGGTGGAAACGAAGGTATTTTTCTTACTGACGATGGTTCACTGCAGGTTAAAACTTCATTTGGTGATTTTACCGAAAGGCCTCCATATTCCTTCCAGGTGATTGACGGAGAAACCGTTGAAGTAAATTCCTCCTACCAGGTCTTTGAGAATGGAGATGTCGGGTACTTCATCGGGGATTATGATCCTGCATATCCTCTTGTAATTGATCCCTATCTTGAATACTCAACCCTTCTTGGTGGAACTTTGGAAGACTATGCCATGGATATTGCAGTTGACTCTTCAGGGGATGTCTATGTGACAGGGTACACATCGTCCTGTAATTTCCCATTAATCAACCCTACGGTCATTAATACTGCTTTTCTGAAATATAATGGTTCATACTGTCATAATAGCCGGGATGCTTTTATAACAAAAATCGGAATTAACCAGGCCACCGGAAATGCATCAATTCGCTTTTCCACTTATATGGGCGGGGATCATGCAGATTTTGGCAGGGGAATTGCAGTTGACTCTCTAAATAACATTTACGTTACTGGTGATACATATTCAGATAATTTTCCAATAATGCTGCCATTTGCTTATGGTGGCACGCTTCATGGTTCTAATGATGCATTTGTAATAAAGCTGGACCCAACCGGAGCAAATATCAGGTGGTCAGATTATCTTGGAGGCAATTTTGCTGATCGGGCAAATGACATTGCCCTTGATAGTCTGAATGCAGTATATCTGACTGGTCAGACGGTTGGAAACAGTCCATATAAGAAATTAGAACAGGTATTTCCTACAACCCCTGGTGCATATCAGGAAAAACCAAACCCTGATGCTACAATGGGTGATGCATTTGCGGTGAAAATCAGTCCTGATGGTAGAAGACTTGAATATTCTACTTATATCTCCGGGTCAGGGCAGGATTACGGGACCGGGATTGCTGTGGATGGTCATGGTATGGCCTATATTGTAGGAACAACAAGTTCTTCAAATCTGCTTCCTTCCGATGTGCCAGGATATCAGAAATTTATCAAAGGTGCACAGGATGCCTTCCTTTTTAAGATGAACTTCCATGCAGGTGTTTCACCAATATATGCAACTTATCTTGGAGGGTCCACCGGACATGATTATGGTGAAGCTGTTGCAGTTGACTCTGCAGGAAGTGCATATGTGACCGGGGAGACTTCTTCAACAGATTTCCCCATTAAACCAGTCGGGCTGGCTATGCAGACTACAAAGGGCTGGCAATATGATGCATTTGAAAAGGATGCTTTTGTCACGAAATTCAGTGATGATGGAACCGGACTTATCTACTCCACCTACCTTGGTGGTAGC
>JAQVIE010000219.1 GCA_028695895.1 Methanospirillum sp.
TCCCGATGCCCCCCCGTCACCCGGTGCCCAAGTTCCAGGATGATCTTTTCCACCCAGGTATCCCAGTCCACCGGTTCATCCGGAACCTTCCCTGCAATCTCAATGCCCAGGTCATCATCCCGTTCCCAGACAGCCTGTAAAACTACACTTCCCTGGGCATACCCTTCCGGCACAATCCCGTCGATATCTCCGTCAGTTATTCCAAGAACCGGTATACCACGGAAACATCCGATATGACCGCAGATTGAAGTCGTATCATCCCCGATAGTGAGAAGACCGCAGGTATCTGGATCAAAGGCCCCGAAACAGGCCATGGCAGAATGGTCAATGACGACAATATGGCCCTTTCTTATCCGCCGGTCTCCATTTATTGGGCGTGAGATCCGGATATTGCCACTTTTGCACCAGGCTTTTGATATATCAGGGCATCCAGACCGGATAAGTTTCTCAATTCCGTGATCTTTTAGTTCGATGCCGGATATTGCCTGAACGGTCCCGTCATGAAAAGAGATAACTGCTTCTTCACTGGTAGCATAGCCGATGATAATTCCGTTTACAAAGACCGGTTCACCGGAAAGACAGCCACCGATGACACGGGTATCTGGTGGAGACCTCTCATGATGGATTCCTGACTTGACCGTATATCCGGTTTTCTTTGACACCCAGGCACAAAGGGAGGGGTCAACCGGTTCCCAGGTAAGGATCTGGCATGTTCCGGGATCGATGAGAATGAGTCCTCTGTCTATGAGGTGGGAGTGGATTAGTGATCCAAACCGGTGAGCAGAGGCATCGGTTTTTGCCCGGTGGATGAAAACTGCCTTATCTCCCGGGTATGCGGCAAGGATTTCACTGGGTCTTCTTCCGTCATAGGTTACCGGAAGACCTGATTCTTCAGCTGCTGTCCGTGCCATGACTCCGGCAACGAGTGATAAACATGGGTGAAGGAGAGATATGAGCCGGGCTGCATCGCCATAGTCAAAGACATCAGCTCCGTGAAAGATGAGGGTGAGATCGTGAGTCGGGATAAAAAGGCCTCCTCGATAAACAGTATTAGATAGATTTATTCAGTTTATTTTTAACAATTGAACAAAAATCTTCAAGAAAAGATTCAGAATATTGTGGACTTATCACAATCTTTCCATCATCAATAGAAAACTCCAGATGAACTCCGAGTTTTAAATTGAACTGATCCCGAATATTTTTTGGGATAACAACCTGACCCTTTTCTCCAAGAGAACGGATTGAAGAAATTCATACCACCATGTAGGAATTTATTCAGTAATATGATAAATGTATCAATAATGAGTGATCACATCCAGCTGAAGTCACAGATCCATTACCAAAACTTACCCATATATTCAATCATAAGGCCACCATCTAATTTAACCCGGAACTGATTTTTCCCATTGACTTCAGGTTGAGGAGTAATAACAACTCATTAAACACCTGTACGTCGACATATACTCACGAATGGGCCATTCAATTACTCCACCACTCCGGATCATTTCATGGAACCTTACCATCCGCTGCCCTCTGAAATGCCCACATTGTTATTCTGACGCTGGAACCCGCGATGTGTCAGACCCGCTCTCAACCACCGAGGCATTCGGCATCCTTGATCAGATTAAGGCAACCGGAAATCCTGTTGTTATCCTGAGCGGGGGAGAGCCGATGATGCGGGAAGATCTCTTCGAAATAGCCAGGTATGGAACCAGCCTTGGCCTGAAGATGGCAATGGGAACCAGCGGATATCTCTTTGATGAAAATACCATTCAAAACCTGAAGGACTCCGGGATATCCAGTATTGCATTCAGCATTGACTCTGCAGATCCTCTGGTCCACGATACCTTCCGGGGATGTCCGGGAGCATGGGAGAAGGGTATGCATGCTATCCGGTCCTGTGTCAGTGAGGGTATCGGGGTTCAGATTAATATGACCATAATTGAGCCTGATCCCTCCGGACTGGACCGGGTTGTGGCTCTGGGAAAAGAACTTGGCGTCCAGACCTACCAGATCTTCATCCCGGTACCAACCGGACGGTCAGTGCAGGAGAACTATGAACGGTATGGAACTTACGAGGACCTGCTGAAGTACATCATCCGCCGGTACGCAGATGAACCCATTTCACTTCGCCCCACCTGTATCCCACAGTTCCGGCGGGTTGCACAAGAATTGGGAGTTACTCATCCACGGTGGGGACGGGGCTGTCTTGCCGGGATCTCCTATTGTCGGATCTATGCAAACGGTGATGTAACGCCTTGTCCCTACCTTCCGGCCATTGCAGGAAATCTCCGGGAAACGCCCCTGTCTGAACTCTGGGAAGGATCCGAAGTGTTTCAGGCCCTCCGGGATTATGACCGGCTCCAGGGAAAGTGCGGGATCTGTGAATATAAGACCATCTGTGGCGGGTGCCGTGCCAGGGCATTTTCTGAATACGGGACTCTGGTACAGAGCTGTGGAAGTCTTGTCAGGCCCAGGGACATTGAGGGAGAACTCTGTGCCGAGGATCCGCTCTGCCCTTACCAGCCAGGGGGAGGATGAGGAATGACTATCGACGATCTGGATCTCCGGATACTACATGCCCTGCAGGATGACCTTCCACTGATCCGTGATCCATGGGGAGAGATCGGCGCCTCCATCGGAATATCAGGAGATGAAGTATTAAAAAGGGTGAACCATCTCACTGACGGGGGGATTGTCCGGGGGATAGTTCCAACCCTTGAATCAGGAAAACGGGCTCATATGGCATCAACGCTCATTGCACTCCGGGTACCTGAAGAGAGAATAACAGAAGTTGCAGCCGTGGTGAATGGTTACCTGGAAGTATCCCATAACTTCAGGCGGGAGCATGAGTATAATCTCTGGTTCACCATTGCAGCAGCCTCATCTGACCGGATTAGTGAGGTAATTCAGGAGATCCTTGAAAAAACAGCGATACCAAAGGAAGCGATGCTGAACTGCAAAACCATCCGGAGATATAAAATTAATGTAATATTTCCTCTTCTGCAAAAACCAGATGGGGGGCAGAATGGACACTGCTGACCAGCTACTCCTTCGTGAACTTGAAAAGGGAGTTCCACTCGGGGCCAATCCTTATGTCATTATTGGAGATCGGATTGGAATGACGGGGGATGAGGTCATGTAGAGGATCGAAGACCTCAAACAGGCAGGTGTTATCAGACGGGTCAGGGCACGGATAAACCAGCGAAATGTGGGTATTATTGCAAATGCTCTTGTCGGATGGGAAATCCCGGAGGAAGAAGCAGATGATGCTGGAAAAGCTCTTGCTGCACTCCCTGGCGTTACGCATTGTTACCGGCGGTCAATTGTACCAGGACGATGGGAATATACACTGTATACTGTCCATCACGGATGGTCCCATGAACAGGTCACCCAGGAGATAAGAATGATTTCAGAAAAAACCGGATATCA
>JAQVIE010000220.1 GCA_028695895.1 Methanospirillum sp.
GGATGTCCCCGATGATCCAGAATTCCATGGAACCAAGTTCTATGCACTTGCAAAACTTAGCTCCAGTGGAACCAGAACCGTTGAGTGGAAGACTTCCAAGGACACCAAGGACAAGAAGTACACTATCCGTGTTGAACGCAAATACGGAAGCCAGTACAAGTCTGATGAGGTCGATGTCAAGGTAGAGAAGGGCGATGTTACTATCGTCGCATCTGGTGACCAGAGCTACTACCTTGGTGAAGAAGTCAAACTCTCCGGTACCAACTCCGAGACTGACATTACCTATCTGTTCATAACCGGTCCAAACCTTCCAAATGCAGGTGGTATGCTGAAATCTCCACGTAAGGAAGTCAATAATGACCAGCCGGCATCCTTTGACCAGGCTGACGTTCAGGATGACGACACCTACGAGTTCAAGTGGCAGACTGCCAACCTTGAGATTGACGCAGGTACTTACACCGTTTACGCAGTCAGCGCACCGCGCGACAAGGATCACCTCAGTGACGCACAGTATGACACTGTGTCACTTGTGATCAAGAAACCGTACATCCAGGCAACCGCTTCCGCAAGTGTTGTTGCAAAGGGTGACAAGATGTTCATCCGTGGTACTGCAGAAGGCGACCCATCCAAGGGTGTTGCAATCTGGATTCTTGGAAAGAACAAAGTACTCTACGCAACTGAATCCGTGAACGATGACATGTCATTCGAGCACGAGGTTAAGGGCGCTGCAACTTTATCTCTCTATGCAGGACAGTACTTCGTTGTTATCCAGCACCCGATGTACAACAACGAATTCGATGTCTACCCAGACAATCCACTTGAACCACAGAAAATCCTTGGTGCATACCCAACCCGTGACTCTGAAGTCTTCAGAATTGGCGGTGCAGGAGCACTTCAGGGAACTGACGCAGCAGAGGCACTTGTCAAAGCACTTGACTCAGCAATGGTAGATGATATCTACACCAAGATGCAGTTCCTTGTCGAGGAGCCCAAGGTCACCATCAACCCGATCGGTGAGCAGGCTGTAGGTTCCAAGTTTGAGATCACTGGTTCCACCAACCTCATGTATGACGATAACGATCTGCTTATCGAGGTAACTTCATCCTCATTCAAGCCGACCGACAAGTCACAGAGTGGTGAATTCAACGGTGCAACTGGAACTATCAAGGTTCAACAGGGCACTGACGGTCTGAACAAGTGGAGCTTTACTGTTGATGCAAGCACCTTCAAGCCGGATGAGTACATCGTCCGTGTATCAGGTGTAACCACTGGTGTTGTAGAAACTGCACTCTTCAACGTTGTTGAGGCTGGAGCAGTGCCTGTGGCACCTGTCGTTATTCCAACTGAAGCACCAGTTGTTGAAGAAGTAGTTGAAGAGTCTGAAGCAGAGGAATCTGTTGAAGATGAACCTGTAGCAGAAGAATCTGAAGCAGAAGAAAGCGAAACTGCGTAAATAATCAGGTTAAACATCTGATTTCCCTGGAAACCCAGGGTTTCTTTTTTTGTCTCTATTCATTTATACTGTAAATTTTGAACTATTGAGAGTGGACACTTTTTTTCCAAATCCTCAAAAGTCATCCAAACGAACACATAAGTACCTATGAAGTATCGCTTTGCAGATCGGATGAAAAAAACTCCCCGTTCGTTTATTCGCGAAACACTCAAAGTAACAGAGCGTCCTGATATTATCTCATTTGCAGGTGGTCTTCCAAATCCGTCCGTATTTCCAGTCCGGGAACTTGCAAAGACTGCTGAGCAGGTAATCACTGATGAGGGATCAGCAGCTCTCCAATATGCAACGACGGAGGGATTCCTGCCTCTCAGAACCTGGATAGCAGAACGGTATGCTCAACGGTATGGAATGTCGGTTACTCCTGATGAGATCCTGATAACCCACGGATCCCAGCAATGTCTTGACCTGTGTGGAAAGATCTTTATTAACAGAGGGACTCATATCGGCATTGAACGCCCGGGATATCTTGGGGCAATTCAGGCTTTTTCCCTTTATGAACCTACATTTGTACCGATCTCATTGGAAATGGATGGCCCCGCTATTGATGATCTTCAGAATTTTCTCCAGATAAAGGATTGCGGGTTTTTTTATGGGGTCCCAAATTCTCAGAATCCGTCAGGAATTACCTGGTCGGATGAAAAACGCAGGGAAGTTGCAGACTCTCTCCATGACCATGAAGGGATTTTCATCGAGGATGATGCATATGGGGAGATCAGATTCCGAGGTGATGCTCCACGTCCGGTCAAATCTTTGGTTTCAGATCAGGTCGTCATGAATGGTTCCTTTTCGAAAATTATTACCCCTGGAATGAGAATGGGATGGATCTGTGCTCCAAAGCCGATAATGGATCAGATCATCACTGCAAAGCAGGGGACTGATCTTCATTCAAGTATCCTAGCCCAACGGATTATTTATCGTTATTTGTCAGAGTATCCGATCGATACCTACATCAAAAAAATTAATGATACTTACAAAAGCCAGTGTGATTTTATGGTGGGTTCTATTCGTGAGCACTTCCCTGAATCAGTCTCGTATACCATTCCAGAAGGAGGGATGTTTCTCTGGGTGACCTTTCCGGAGAAAATATCATCTATGGAGGTATTTGAGAGAGCATTAGAAGAGAAAGTTGCCGTATTACCTGGCATTCCATTCTATACTGACGGAGGGGGGAATAATACTTTACGTCTGAACTTTACCAATTCATCCCTGGAAAAAATTGATGAGGGAATTGTTCGGTTGAGCAGGGTATTGAATCGGTTACTGAAGTAATAAAATCCGGTTACATTCCTAAATTGACCTTATATTCCAAATTTTTTTATTGAGATACCGTAAACCGCCATCCACAATGATATGATCTGACCAACGGGTCAGGTGGACATGCGATACATGCAACCTGTATCTTCGGATCGATGGTCCGTGCAAATATCTCATAATCAATCTGACCAATCGTCTTACATGGGAATAACGGGAGCCCTTTTCTCTCCCTTGCAGCATGCGTTCTACAAGAATACGTGTATAATTCCAGAACTTCTGGTTTTGGTTTTTTTATTTCATAAGTATTAAGAAGAGAAAAGAGCCTGTGGTCCAGAGCTTTTTCAAGTGATGTAAGCCCCCCGTTTTGAGGAAGGCTGAGCCTTTTCATTATTCGTTCAGCTTCAATTCTGGAAAATTCTTTCCAGACAGCTTCATCACAATCTAATGCAATCTCAAGTCCATACCGCTTTTCTATCTCTAAAAACCATAATCCATCCACGGCAAGCCAGTTCTTTGCCGCATCAGTCAGTTCCTTCTTTAATTTATCAGCATTACCAGTCATACAACCAATCTCCTTTCAAATAACCTGATAGTCAGGTAATCAAAAACCGAAAAATTACATGGTTCCGTGTAGAGGGGTCTGAC
>JAQVIE010000221.1 GCA_028695895.1 Methanospirillum sp.
TTCTCACCATGAGAGATTATCTCAAACAGATCTTTTGTGAGCATGTGACTCTTCATTTTAATTTGTTTTTCTTCATCAATAATCCCTGTGTGTTTAACAATAATTTTTAAAGAGGAGACTTTAATGTTTTTTCGTAGCAGCTATCTGTTTCTCCTATTAGGTATCAAAACCAATGATGTAATGATATGTCACTTGATATGCTCCGGTCATCTGTAGAAGAGAAAGATCTTGCAATTATCACCCTTATAGCAGAGCGAATGAATATCGTTCATGATATAGCCAAGGAAAAAGAACGACAAGGTCTCCCTGTAAGGATTCCTGATCAGGCCAATGCAGTCCTTGACCGGGCCACAGCTGAATCTGAAAAACTGGATCTTGATCCCGAACCCGTCCGGGAAATATTTCAGATACTGGTAAGGATGAGTGAAGAGTTTCAGGAGCAGTGGCGGAAAAAAAAGGAGTAATATTTAGAATAACTCCATCAGGATGATGGCTGCAAAGAAGAACATAATACATCCGATAATAATCCGGATCAATCTTTTTTGTTCAACCCTGAACTCGCTTACCCGCTCCGGTGACAGGCCCCATACGACCAGGGCAATAATGACCAGAAGCGGAAGAATGAATGCAAAGTTATAGATGAGAAGGTATCCAAGACCAGTGCCGACAGTCATCCGGAGTGATATCATCGATAAAATTGCGAGATAAATATCATCGTTGCAGGGAAGTTTAAACATTCCTGCCAGAATTCCAAGTATGAAAGCTGATGGTATGGATGATTTTTCAATATACCGGTTTATTGTTCCTTTTCTCCCTTCAGGAATTGCAGGTGACGGCCCTTTTTCTGGATAAAATGCATCTTTTATCATCAGAATGCCTGCAATAATTGCAATCACCGCCGCCACAAATGAGAATCCTTTGACCATCTCACCCTCCTGAATGGCGCTGAATACTCCCACTCCTGACAAGAAACAGGCTAAAAACAATGCAGCAGAGTAGACAATACCTGCAAGGATAATCTTCTGTCTGCTGCTAAGGCTCATCAGGTATATCAGCAGGATGACAATGACTGCAAAAGCACAGGGATTGATACCATCAAGAAGTCCTGCAACGATAATCAGAGGTATACTGATGCTGTTTCCATCTGATGTGGATGAAGATGAAGTGGTGAACCAGGGGAGTGATGGGAATGAATATCCTCCCTTGTTCAGTTCTGTATATCCCTTTACCAGGGGATCAAAATTCGTCCTGATAGCATTACTCCCTTCAAGAACTGCATTTCCCATGAAGATTACCGGGACTGATGCATACTGCCGGTTATACTCCGCTTTATTGTTTTCAAACAGTTCCCTGTTATCAGTACTATTAAACAGGTCATGGTACGAGATAATGATGCCAGGATTGAGAGACTGGTATTCATCCAGGTAATCCATGGCATAATGGCATGCACCACAATGAGTATTGTAAAAAAACCGGATGGACAGGGTTTCTGCCGTGGTATTTTGATCCTGCAGAATGGTGATATATGCAGCATTTTCGTTTATCTCAGTCCCGTTCTTCAGATACACCGAACCACTGGCAGGCCCCGTCAGACATGAAAGGAAAATGAGAGCAACAATGCCGGCGAAGAGAAATTTCTGTGTAGTCGTTGTAATCATCACACTTCGTCGCTTCGGTCGGTGATCATGGTTCCGACTCCCTCGGCGGTGAAGAGCTCCATGATAAGATTGTGGGCAAGGTTTCCATTAATAATATGTGCATACGGAACTCCGCCATGGAGGGCACGAAGAACAGCCAGTACCTTTGGGATCATTCCTTCAGACACCACTCCTGAAGCGATAAGCTCCTCTGCATCCTGCGGTGTCATCCGCCTGTAGACTTTGGTCCGCTCACGGTCCATAATGCCGTCCACATCAGTCATGCTGATAAGTTTATGTGCACCAAGGGCGATGGCAAGCTCCCCGGCGGCGGTATCAGCATTGATGTTAAGATCATTGCCGCTCCGGTCAATAGCAAGCGGTGAGATGACCGGGATAAACTGGTTGTCAAGGAGGGTGTGAAGGAGAGCAGGCCTTATCTCTTCTATCTCTCCGACATGCCCGAGATCAACCTCTTCCTCCCTGTTGTCAATCCTTACCTTCTGCCTGTCCATCTTCCTTGCAATGATAAGGTTTGCATCATTCCCTGATATCCCGACAGCCCTTCCTCCTGCACGGGAGACAAGGGATACTATCTTTGAATTAATCTTGCCTACAAGGACCATCTGGGCAACTTCGAGAGTATCATCATCGGTAATCCGAAGTCCTGAAACAAATCGTGGTTGTTTGCCCATTGCTTTCATCTTCTCGGTGATCTCAGGCCCTCCGCCATGAACAATCACGCACTTGATCCCAACCAGCTGTAAAAGGACAACATCACGAATTACTGTATCCATTATGCAGGTATCAACCATGGCATGCCCACCCAGCTTGATGACCATGCTCCTGCCATGAAACTTCTGAATGTAGGGCAGTGCCTCCATCAGGACATCTTCACGTTTCATGTTGTGTACTTCCCGTTAATCTCGACATATTTTTCAGTCAGGTCACAACCCCAGGCGGTTGCATGTTCTCTCCCAAGGGCAAGGTCAAGTTCAATCCTGACTTCACCTCCGGACAGGGCGGTCTTTGCCTGGGAGAGATCTGCTGAGATGATACCGCGGTCACATACCTGTGCACGGATATTATGGTTTGCAATCCAGCATGAGACAATATCAGGGTCAATATCTGCTCCTGACCGGCCGGCTGCAGCAACGATCCTTCCCCAGTTCGGGTCTTCTCCATATACTGCTGTCTTTACAAGGGGGGATCCTACAACCGTTCTTGCAACAAGGTCAGCATCATCTTCGGTCATGGCATTTCTCACAACAACCTCTATCATCTTGGTGGCCCCCTCCCCGTCCTTTGCAATCTGTTTTCCAAGGATGATGCAGCACTCTTCCAGTGCTTTTGCAAATTCATTCTTCGGGACTTTTCCTGCTGTCCCTGTAGCAGTAAGAAAGACTGCATCATTGGTGCTGGTATCCCCGTCAACAACGACCCTGTTAAAGCTCCGCCTGACTGCTGATTTTAATGCATCCTGTAGATCCTGCTGACTTATTTCTGCATCAGTGTAAACGTACCCAAGCATTGTTCCCATGTTTGGCGCAATCATGCCTGACCCTTTACAGATCCCTCCGATTACAAAGCCGTCACGTTCCACCAGGGCATGCTTTTCAGTCAGGTCAGTGGTCATGATGGCACGGGCTGCTGCTATCTCTGCATCCGGAGAATGAGTAAGTGTCGGGGCTATCTTCGAGCACTGGTCACGGATAAGTGGCAGGTTCAGGTACCGGCTTATAACTCCCGTGCTTGCAACTCCGATAGTCTCC
>JAQVIE010000011.1 GCA_028695895.1 Methanospirillum sp.
CCTGCCCTGGAGTCATAGTTCCTGCGAGTAGTCCGGCAAGGACCATGTTAAGGGAATGGAAATAGCCGACCTGGTACCCTAATGACCTGGACAGGATTACAATACGAACCCCCCAGAGTGCCAGGGCTAAAATCCTGAATCCGATGGCCAGAAGCAGGAAAAGGATGTTAAATGATAATATGTACTCTATTGTCTCTTCTGTAAACGTAGCCCAGAATACTATTATAATTACAGCCAGACTGAATATTAGTGACATCGCAAATAATTTACGGGATGAGAGTTTCACATCTTTCTCCAGGTTTCCATGCAACTTCCGGAAGCATCATGAATAAACCTTCTATGTAATGGGACTCCAGTGTATAATGGCATTGTATTACTCATAAGAGGGTTTGTATCCGATATCATGATATCTGTTGTTATTCCGGCGTTCAATGAAGAGAAAAGAATAAGAAGAAACTTAGAAGCATTATCCAGCCAGACTGTCTCACGTGACAAATATGAACTGATAGTCGTGGATGGCGGTTCTCATGATAAAACATGTGAAATAGCCAGGAATTATGCTGATCTGGTCTTTGTCCAGGAGTCTGAACGGGTGGCAGGAGCCAGAAATGACGGTTTTCTCCGTGCACGATCCAATCTGGTCGCAACAACTGATGCAGACAGTATTGTCAAACCGGACTGGATTGAGCATGCAATAAATTCGTTTTCTGATCCTGATGTTGTTTTAGCTTTTGGTCCGGTAACACCGATAGAGAAAAATGTGGTTGATAAACGGTATGCACTGTTGTTTAATGGAATAATAAAAATCGGTGTGTATACCGGACTTTATTATTATACTCTTGGATGTAATACTGCATTTAGAAAAGATGTCCTGATAAATGCAGGAATGTACAGGATCATGGATGCAGGGGATGACCTTGAGATTGCTGTCCGGATGAGGAAGAAAGGAAAGGTAATATTTTCTCCTGGTATGAAGGTGGGATTTGATTTTCGCCGGTACCATGAGTTTGGTTTCTGGAATACCCTTTATGAATGGTATTATATTGTCCTCCAGGGAGGGTTCTCAGATAAGTATTCCTATACCAGGAGGGAGTACAGTGATGACATTATTCAGGGTAAATGATTCAGGGGAGATTTTTTCCAATATCAGAGTGGTGAAAGACACAAAACTGATAACCGGCTTTCTTTTCATTAAATGTCATTCATATTCTGGTCTCTTAACGCCTATTCTGCTTTTTCTCATTTCAATTTCAAAACCCTGTCTGATTAACCATTCTTTAGAATGGCCATTATTATGGATAAGAACCTCAATCAGATCATCCTTTTCGTCAACATCGCAGTACAACCTGAATGAATCTGTTATTTTGACCATAAGGCCTGTGTTTTTTCCGTATGTGACATGTTTTTCAAAACTCATTCCATAATACTGTGCCTGAAACATACTGGCTGATCTTACATAGATTGCATTTGTTCCCCCGCCACGGCCTGGAGCAATTGCAAGATCCCCGCCTGATGTGAGGAGGGAGATTATTGATGACCTGTCTGCAAGAGCAAGATCTGCCATGATAATTGCCAGGGGTTCATCATTTCCTGCACAAAAATCGTTTATTGTCTCATTAAGTCCTTTTTCCTGTATCCTTACAGGGACATCATCAAGTTTTACCGGTGCTGTTGCCAGTATAAGTGGAGAACAATTGGCAGTTTTTACAGCATTTACCACGTCCCTGAGCATCATGTACGCAAAATTCTGTCTTTCCTCTTCAGTCATTATACAGGAAAGCCTGGTCTTTGGCTGAAGGGGTTTATATGGAATGACTACTGGTATCTGCATCTTCAAAACAAACATTGCCGCCGAAGATGGAAAAAGGGATCGACATGGCCTCTCAGGTTCAAAACCACCATATGTTTCCCATGCACACAACACAGGTATCATGTTGCCGGTAATTACATATTCGCGAAATGTTTTTCTGCCTCTCACCTTTGTATGCAGAAATGCCTGCGGATACTGTATCTTCCGTCGCCCGCCAGGGGAGGGTTGTGTTTTGTCTCCTGATGAGGTTATGAGAATCCTCAGGTGCGGGGCCGGGGCAGGGTGCACGGAGGCGCTCTTCACTTTTGGGGAACATCCTGAAGAAGTCGCCGGGTTTATGCCCTGGCTGGAGGATTTTGGTTACTCTTCCATCCTTGAGTACTGTTATGCAATGGCAGAAGAGGCGCTTGCCATGGGTCTTCTCCCCCATACCAATGCAGGGATCATGAATGCTGATGAGATGAGATATCTTTCTGAAGTGAATGCCAGCATGGGTCTGATGCTTGAGACAACAGCTGATATCCCTGCTCACCGGAACTGTCCTGGGAAAGAGCCGGCAAGAAGGATTGCCATGATAGAAGATGCCGGCAGACTGAAAATTCCCTTTACAACCGGGCTATTGCTTGGAATTGGTGAAACTTCGTCTGACAGGAGAGAGTCACTTGAGGTGATTGCCGGTCTTCACCGAAGATATGGTCATATCCAGGAGATTATCATCCAGAACTTCTGCCCAAAGCCTGGGACTGACATGAGCGCTTTTCCTGGTGCAACTCTTCAGGATATTCAGGAGACTGTCCGGATGGCAAAGGAGATTCTTTCTCCTGATATTGCCATACAAATACCTCCAAACCTGGCGGATGCTGCCAAAGTTATCCCATGCGGGGTCACAGATCTTGGTGGTATTTCCCCGGTGACAATTGATTATGTAAACCCTGAACATCCCTGGCCTGCTTTGGATGAACTCAGGGTTCTTACTAAAGGGTATACACTCAAAGAACGGCTCTGTATACACCCTGAGTATATAAGGAGAGGATGGTTTCATCCAGGGCTCAGGGATTGTATCAAAAACCTTGAGAACGCAGTACATATGAGAGGTACATCCGTGATACCGGCAAAACCCCTGTACGAGGGGAAAGCAAAATCAGTATATTCCAGCGAAAAACCTGATGAACTGATTGTTGTCTTTCGAAATGATATGACCGCTTTTAACGGGGTCAAGCATGACAAGTTTACTGGAAAGGGTAAACTGAATGCAACGGCGTCCGAATTCTTCATGAAGATGCTGGAGGCCGAAGGGATTCCTACTCATTTTATCAGGATGTCTGCGCCTGATACCATGATCGTCCGTCGTCTGGAGATGATCCCTCTTGAGGTCATTGTCAGGAATGTAGCTGCTGGTTCCATGACAAAGAAGTATCCGGTTGCTGAGGGGACAGTACTTGACTGGCCGGTTGTCACTATGGACTACAAGGATGATGAACGGGGAGACACGATGATCAATGATGATCTTATCCAAGTTTTTCATATCCTGACCGCCGAAGAACTCATACAGGTAAAAAAGATGGCCATGGATGTGAACAGGGTTCTTAGCCGGTTCTTTGATGAGTGCGGTATAAGGCTTGTTGATTTCAAGCTTGAGTTTGGAAAGGCAGCAGGAACCATCTACCTTGGTGATGAGATAAGTATGGATTCCATGCGTCTTTGGGACAAGGTGACCGGAGAGTCATTTGACAAGGATGTGTACAGGTTTGATAAGGGCGATGTTATCACCGCATACCGTAATGTTCTTAAAAGGATTATTCCGGATGTTGAAATGTAGTGATAATGGCAGAATATGGTCTATATCCTTTAAAAACGCCTTTTTTCTGGTTTATATGGTTGGTAATGCATCCCTGATACAAATATTAAATAAAAAGTACTTTATCTGATGTTCCATTATATTGAAGTCTGTGTGAGTTGACACTTACATGGGAGATCCTGTGGCAGAGACTGAAGATGAGATAAGAAATTGGGCGCTGGAGTATTCCCGATCAAAAGGGTGGATCCTGAGTCCGGATGAGAAGCATAATAATGCAGTTATTAAGGGATTAGCCCGTAATTCTGAAAAGAATGGGGAACGATATTGTCCTTGTCGCGTCAGGTCCGGAGATAAAGAAAAAGATAAGGCGATAATTTGTCCTTGTGAATATCATGTACATGAACTTGAACAGGCTGGTCATTGTACTTGTAATTTCTTTTACGATCCTGAATTCCTTTCATGATCTGATTTAATTTTTGTTATCCTTTCTCATATGCCTGTGGTTTATGACATATCTCTATTTTAATAATATTTTGATATTACTTTTGAGAATCAATCTCATAACACCCATTCATATCCGTGTTCTTTCAGGTACTTCCGTCTCTCCCTGTAATCAGGCATAAGATGTTCAACTGTCTTCCAAAACTGAGGAGAATGGTCAGGGTTTATTTTATGGGCTATCTCATGAGCAATGACATATTCAATGATATTTTTCGGAGCCATACACAGCCGGAGATTTAAGTTGATACTTCTTGGTGTACATGACCCCCACTTGGTCTTCTGATCCCGTATATTTATCACTGGAACCGGAATCTTAAGGCATTTTGCATATTGTCTGAAAAAAGGCATTGAAAACTGATAGATCTGATCTGCATAATATGCAGAAATAATCTTTTTTACCGCTTTATTTGTGTGATATTCAGTAAATTCTCCCGGAATCACCATTTTCAGTTCATCCCCATGAACCTCCCAGGAAAGATTATCTCCCCGCCTGATCCTGATGGTAACTGACCCTCCCATAAAAGGAAATAACTCCCCATCCTGGTAATTTCGTTCTGGTGGAAGAGGTCGTTCACTTATGATAGAATGAGTATAAATCCACTCCGCTTTATGGTGTAAAAAGGCATTGATTTCGCTGGCAGGGATATCAGGAGGAGATACAACACAAACCTCGCGATTCCGGTCTATTTTAATAGTTACCCGTCTTGCTCTGGTGCTTCGTCTTATTGAATATGCAATGACATGGCCCTCATAAGTAATCTGCCCGGTTTCCTCCTCTGATGTCCTGGCAGCTCCTTTGTGTAAATTATTTGAAGAAGTATCAGGAGATGGAAGGTCTATCTTTGGAGCTATCCATGTCTTACGACTTTCTACAAAATCGGTGATAAGGTTTGTCGGTGCATCATATGGGGCACATACTATTATTGAACCATTGACCTGAATTTTCAGGGTGATACGTTTGTTACGGGTACTCCGGCTGATTTGATAGGGAACTGTTTTATCACCTATCTTCAGGAGATGTTCTTCTGCCCCCGGTGGACATTCAGGGCGGTTAAGATAATATTCCCGGTACATTTAATTCTTCAATAAATGTGTCTTTATCAAATGTTCTCTGCATAACTGGTATCAGTGGTTATATTCATATGTGTTAAGACGAGAAGAGATTAATTATTGTTCCTTTACTGGTGTAAATGCTATAGTATCCAGTGGAAACAAAGGGGTTCATTTTTAAAAAAATGACAAAAACCAATAAATTTTTATTAGTTTATTTTCCGTTAATGTAAGTGGTACTTGAGAAGCTTTGAAAGATAGACTTTTGCCCAGATAATTGCAAGTAATCCGCCAAGAATGTCTCCTGCTACAATGCCCCACCATACACCTATCTCTCCATATTGCAGAATTATCCCAAACAGGTAGGCAAACACTGCGATAAACAGGATATTTCTGAAAATATTCAGGATAAGGGAGGTCACCCCTTTTCCTACTCCCTGGAAAAGGCAGCCTGCCATGATCCCTGGAGCTACGAAGGGATAAAAGAAACACATTGTTGCAAGAAATGCAGCAATAGTTGGTGCAAGATAGGAACTCTCCGGTGTGTAGGCAAATATTGAGGCTATCTGGTATGCAAAAACCCAGGTAATTATAGAGATAGTAATTGCAATAACTAATCCGAGTTTTAACGAATAATTTAGAATTATTGGAAGTTTATCATATCTTCTGCCACCAAAGGCTGCACCGGCTACAGAGATGACCGATGTTCCGATTGCAGCAAGCGGAATGATTGAGAATAATACCACTCGCCAGCCTGCAGCATATACTGCAACTGCATCTGTTCCTGCAACATTGACAAGTATACCATTAATGACGATCGCAAGAACTGACATCAGGAAAAATTCCAGGCTTGCCGGAATTCCAACATCAAGAATGTTCTGTATGGTCTGCTTATGGAATGTAAAAAATTCTCTTGCGACTGATATATACGTATCTTTCCTGCCAAAAAACCAGTATGCAAGGACAATTGCCACAAATATCTGCGAAATAATCATCCCCCATGCTGCTCCTGCAATACCCATACCGGCAGTGTAAATAAGGAGAGGATCAAGGATCATATTCATCAGGGCAGATAAGGCCATCAGGTACATTGATCGTTTTGTGTCACCTTCTGCACGAAGGATGGCAGATCCCACATTGGTGAGCAGAATCAGGATAGTTCCTCCAAAAACCACCCTTCCATATTCACCACAAAGCTCTGCTGTATTCCCTGCTCCAAACAGAAGTGCAATATCTGTGGTCCATATTACCAGCGGTATGGTGATTATCGCTGATATGATAATGGCAAGGATGATTGCGTGAACAGCAGCATTGTTAGCACCACGAAGATCTCCTGCCCCTATTTTCCTTGCAATAGCTGAAGTTGTTCCGGCCCCAAGACCATTTCCAAGACCTATCATTACAAGAAAAAGAGGTGAGATAAAGCCCACTGCTGCCAGCGCATCTGAACCAAGTCCGGCAACCCATATTGCATTGACAATATTGTAGGTTGAATAAAGGAGCATGGCGATTATAAGCGGACCGGATAATTTCCTTATTGCTTTTTCCGGTTCTCCAAGAAGGAGGGAGACACCGACAGTCTCCTTTTTTTCCCGGGCGTTAACAGGTTCGTCCAGATCTGAGCCAGGCTTCAATTATGCTCCTCGAGTTTTCGGATTGTTTTAATACTGGATTCTGCAACATGTTTTAGCAAAGCCAGCATCTGTTCTTTTTCTCCGCCTGACAGACCACTACAGATTGTCTGTTCCCATTCCTGGTCAATTGCCAGGATCTCCGGTGCCATCTCTGATCCTTTCCTGGTTAATGAGAGACAGAGTGCACGGCGGTTTTCAGGATCAACACGCCTTGATATCAATCCTGCATCTTCCATCTTTTTTACTGTCCTGGCAATCGTGCCTTTGTCCAGGTGAAAATGTCTGGCCATCGTGTCCTGGGTAATGCCTGGATGCCTGAGCAGGCACATAAAAACAGGATACTGGCCTGCTGATAATTCAAACTGTTTTAACCGGTTATTCAAAAATATAACCCGCGTCCTGTTAATGATCGAGAGCAATGGACCGGGTGGAAGTGTAGATGGAAGTATTGATTCAGACACTTATACAAATGATTGCTGATAGAATATAATGTTGTCTGTGCAACAGTTGTTTATGCAATAAAAAGGTGAGAGTTATTTTTTCCGGTAGATGTTCAGCCCGATCTTTATCTCTTCATGTTCAGGAATTGATATATTTCCTTCAGTAGAAGCGATTGTGATAGATTTTCCTGATTTCGATTCTCCATAATCCTTACTAATATCAACGGTGATGGTAAGGGTGTTTCCTTCGAGCTTCATCTCTATGTTCTTCATAAGATATGATTGGTATGAGAATATTTGGATTTTTCCTCCCAAATATTCCGGGTTATTTATGTTCACTCAGTATATATCAGTTGAAATTTTTCACTTTCATATATCTTAGTCCCTGGTCCTGCATCCGCAGCATCTGATACAGGAGCAAAAATCTGAAATGAGAGATTATGCTCGCCTTTTTTCCTGTACTTTAATGGGATATCAAAGAAATGTGTTTCTTTTCCGTCATTACTTAGCCAGTCATGTACCTGTGAGATCTCCTGCCCGTCCAGTATTATTTTTATTATCACCTTCTGACGCTTATTTGAATCATGTCTGACCTGGTAGAAAAACCTCGAATCACTGACCGGTGTTGTAAGTGTCTTTTGAGGATCAACGTCCCCTGCCTTTGTTGTCCAGTATCCATGTATTGCAAAATCCATACAAAGTCACCAAGTATCTGTATCTCTGTGAGATATTAATAGTGCACATATTGGCTTTTGGAAAAGTCCATGCCTGTGAGGATTCCCTGTCAGAATAGTTATTATTGGTTAATAATACTGAATATCAGCAAAGGTGCAGTTTTCCTGAAAAAAATGGTTTATATTTTTATGTTCTTATCTCATGCTGCTTTTTTCTGTTGTGATTTACTGAAATTGTCCAGGTTTCACCGCTATAACTTATCTTGATATTCTCATTAGTCTTGTCAAGAATTATCTCTCCTGCATGAACGGCCCTGTGATGACGTGGACATATGGTGAGCATGTTTTCAGCTTTATCTCTCCCATTCATGGACAATGGAACTATGTGATGGACTTCAACCGGTCCGTTTGTCATTTCACCCATGGCAGAACAAACCTGGCAGGTATTATCATGCAGGTTCTTTACAAGGTATGCAAGAAACCGGTTTCTTCTCATCTGCATCGGAAGGATCCTTCTCTCTTCCTCACAAATCAGGGAATAGATGTCTTTACCTGACTTCAGGGCGGTGGTATACAACCGATGGTACCTCCTTTCCGATGGCGGCCCTGTGACAGCGCCTGCTGCCTGCATCAATGTCTCATAATCATAGCCTTTTGGATTAACTTCTTTATCATAATCAGGAAAGACATCCAGCAACCTTATGATAAGGAGAGGATCACCACTTTCAATCCTGTCCTTTATTGTAGGTTTTTCAATAAGTGCATCGAATACCTCCCTTGAACTTAACTGTATAAGACCAAACCGTCTCCACCACTCAAGGATAATCAGAAGTTCCGCCTGGTCAGATACCAGAAACTTAAGCCTGCCCCTTTTATTCAGAACCATGTTTGCAAGAGCATCAGCTGCATTGAGATTGATGAGATTTTGCAGACCAGGAAAAGAAGTAAATAATATTCTTATGACCTCTGCATTCCATTCAAAATCAGGCGAATATGGGCCTTCTGCCTGGTGAAAGAGGTATTCAAGAAAAGAAACAAGATTTGCAGGAACCCGGAGAACATCTTTGTCTGACAGGATATGCCCTGCTGTACAACCATCTAATGCTCCCTGTATTTCTGCATCTCCCTTAATGTCCTCTGCCCTGATTTTTTTTGCAACCGCATCAAAACATCGGTGAAAATCACGCCAATGCATGGATTTCATGGTTTTTGCCTGACGTAAACCTGATTTATCCTTCACCAAAGTGAAAAGTTGTCCCTACAGTGCTTAAGGCAAATGCATCAGGTAGTGCTTTTGCAATGGCTACCTGGGCTTGCCATCCGGTGCAGTGCATGGGAATAATATGTACAGGGTTTAATTCCCGAAGGGCTGCAATGGTATCCGGAATAATATTTCTGAAATTAGGGCCTGACAGGTGAAAACCTCCAATGATTGCATGAATTGTGTTTATCCCGGTAATCTTTTGTGCATACCTAATTGAATTTATTATTCCTGCATGTGCACAACCTGATATGATAATCAGACCTTTTCCTTTGAGATGGAGGATAACAGACTGGTCATCCCTGAATGGATCTTTAACAAATGCACCTTTTTCCATGGCCTCAAGGACAGGGGATCCCTGTTCAAATGGTGTAGTTCTTTCTATCTCCCCTGTAAGGAGTAATTTCTGATTTATTATCAGGGAGGGTTTTTCTGAGAGAGAAAGGATACCTCCGGCATGGGTGACTTCATCCTGGCTTAATGAAGGAAGGTCTGTATAAGTACCATCCGGACGTTTTTTTCTTCTCATGGAAAAGGCTGCAGGATGTATATGGACTGGTATACGGCAGGAGGACTGATGAAGAACATGAAAAAGAGCGCCGATATGATCAAAATGGCCATGACTGATTACTATCTCGCTGATCTCATCAAGGTCAACCCTTAATATTTCTGCATTTTGTGTAAAGGCCGTTTCTGTTGTTCCGGCATCCATTAAAACTGTGTCTGTCTTCCCGCCGGATAGAATCCTTACAAGGAAAGACAGGCCATGCTCAGCAAATAAAGTTTTTCCATAAGAAAGAATGGGCCTGCTGATAAGAGGTGTCTCTTCAACCATGAGAAGATCGGTGTAATTGTCGATCAGAACAGTAATGTCAAGGCCATCAACGGGTTTTAAGGGGTATATCATAAAAATCACAAATCTGGTTTTAATATTCTCTCATATGAGAAAATAATTTCTTTTTAAATTCGGTTTGTCAAGTTATTTAGTTCCTGTAAAGACAAACAATGCACTATAAATAATCGTCTGGTCTAATCCTAATAATAGAATACTGACCGTTTTTCGAAATAATATAAAATGGAAGGGAGAGAACTTGCTCAAACCTTTTGACTGGCTGGCGTACCAGGTTACGAACCATACAGGCGTTGTTGCAGGAGTTGCTCTTTTAATTTTTTTCGTATCACTGTTCGGAACAACGCTTGTTACCATGCAGACCGGCAATGAGGCATATCTTGATAAAAATACTCCTCGCGGTGCATTGCTTGCTCACTATATCGATACCTATGGATCCGATGCCATCATGGTCATTATTGAATCAGATGATGTGACCAGGGTAGAAACATTATGGTACATCGATCGCCTTTTAAACCATATTCAGAATCAACAGTCAGTTGAAAGTGCATCAGGCATTGTAACACTTCTAAAACAGGGTAATAACGGGTTTCTTCCAAGTTCATCTGCTGAAATCAGCGAAATTATTCAAAAAGTCCCTTCGGAAGTCATAAGGAGGAATCTTCCGTCCAATATGATGACCCTGGGAGTGATAACCCTCATCCCAGGACTTTCAAAAAACCGTCAGAAACAGGTATTGTCAAATATTGAGACCATTGTGAAGACCTCACGCCCTCCCCCGGGGGTATCTGTAACCCTGTCAGGAGAACCTGCTTTTGAGAGCGAAATGGAAAAAGAGATGGGTTCATCCATGGGTGTTCTTATCCTTGCGGCTATGGTACTCATGGTAGTTGCCGTCCTGACCCTTTTTTCCCATGTCAGATATGCCCTTCTCCCGGTTGCAATCGTTGCATCAGGTCTTATACTGACTTTTGGTCTCATGGGACTTACAGGAACCAGAATCAGCATGGTGGTGATAGGTGCATTTCCCGTCCTGATAGGAATTGGAATTGATTATGCCATACAGATGCATTCAAGACTTGATGAAGAGATCTACAAATCTTCACTTGCTGAGGCTGTTACCACCACTATAACCAAAACCTGTCCATCGGTCCTTATTGCGATGCTGGCAACTACAACCGGTTTTATTGCAATGATGTTCGGACCAATACCCATGATCGGGGATTTTGGAATTACCTGTGCATTCGGGGTTATTTCCTGCTATATCGCTGCCCTCATAATGGTTCCTGTCTTTGCCATGCTTGTACATTATCGTGGTAAAAGGCAGGAAAAAGGAGATGCTCTTATCCAGGAAGACGGCTTTGCCGGCACATTGTCTTCTTCATCTGCATCCAGTCAGAAATCCCGGGAGTCTGCGGTAGAAAAGTATGACAGGACTCTTGGGCTTACTGCATTAAAAATTGCCAAACATCCGGTTCCAGTATTGTTATTTGTTTTTTCAGTTGCCATGATTGGTTTTATCCTGGATAATGAGGTTCCCATCAGTGCAGATGAAAAGACATTCGTCCCTTCTGACATGCCTGCATTGCTGAACATGAACAAAGTAACAAGGACAATGGGTTCAATAAAGACTATTCCAATCGTTGTATCCGCAGATGATGTCCTGCATCCCGATAACCTTGAATGGATAAAAAAATTCGGGGAGTATGAGATCAGAAAAAACGACAAAATTACCGGTGTAAGCAGCATTGCCTCCCTGATTTCAGAATATAATAATGGATTCCTGCCTGACACAAGATCTGAAGCAGGCAGGATTGTCTCTTCCATTCCTGATCAGTACACAAAAAGGTACCTGAATGGTAATAGCGAAGCGGTTATGGAATTCTCAACTGGTGATATGGAGATATCACAGGCCAGGGATCTTATAAAAATCATCAGAAAAGACAAGGATTATTATCCGTCTCCACCAGGACTGACGATTAGGGTTACTGGTTCCCTTGAGATGTTCAGCACTGTTATGGATGATATTGACAGGTCAAAAACTTTCATGACTATCCTGGGTTTCGTTTTTATCTTTGCATTTTTACTGCTGGCATATCGCAGGCTGAATGCAGCAATACCCCTTATTCCTATCATTGTTATTGTCGGCTGGAACGGGGCTATCATGTATCTTTCAGGCCTTGACTATACCCCGCTTACGGCAGTTCTTGGATCGATGACTATTGGAGTTGCCTCTGAATACACTATCCTTATCATGGAACGGTGTGATGAAGAACTGGCAAAAGGTCTCCCGCTTCTTGATGCAATACAGGTAAGTGTTCAAAAAATAGGGACTGCAATCACTGTTTCAGGTCTGACTACCGTATTTGGTTTTGCAGCTCTTATGCTTTCTGAGTTTAATATTGTTGCAAACTTTGGAATTACCACAGTAATCACGGTTGTGTTCTCACTTACAGGCGCTATATTAATAATGCCTGCTGTCATTTCACTTGTATACCGGTACCAGGGATACCAGGTATAACATCCACATCCCCTGGAAAAACCACTTATTTATCTGGTTGAATCTGTTTTTGTTTTAAATTTATTCTATTACCTGAAACACAAATCATTACAATTATCTTCTCATAAACGACATTCTAATTAGGCACATGGTAATATCGGTCCTCTATGTGGATGACGAGCCTGATTTTTTATTTCTCGGGAAAAAATTCCTGGACAATGAACCCGATATGATAGTTGATACCATGACGTCAGCCGGACAAGCCCTTGAAACTCTTAAAACCCGGACATATGATGCAATTGTATCTGATTACCTGATGCCGGCAATGGACGGCATTCAATTTTTACAAAAGGTTCGTTCACTTTACGGTTCGGTCCCTTTCATCCTTTTTACCGGGAAGGGACGTGAAGAGGTTGTAATTACCGCGTTAAACTCCGGGGCAGATTATTATCTGCAGAAGGGCGGGGATGCACCTTCCCAGTTTGCAGAACTTGCACATAATATCCGCCTGGCTGTGGAGCGAAAAAGAGCCGGGGATCTACTTGTTGAAAGTGATCGAAGGTTTAGAAAAACACTTCAGAACATGAAGCTTGTTGCCTTCCAGCTGGATAATGATGGGAAAGTGCTTTTTTGCAATGATCACCTGTTACACCTGACCGGATGGAGCAGAGAAGAGTTAATGGATCAGGATTTTTTTGAGATGGCAGTTCCTGCTTATCTTAGAGAAAAGAAAAAACGTCTTTTCCAGGAGGCTATGAGAAAGGGGACCATTTCACAGCATGAAGAGATGAAACTACTTCTAAGAAATGGTGAAGTTCTCGATATTGACGTAATGAATACCGATCTCAGGGATGAACACGGGAAACTTTTCGGGTACATGTGCATAGGGGATGATGTCACCGAACGAAATGCGGCAAGAAAAGAGATCAAAGCCTGGCGTAACAGGTATAAGATGGTAACCACCTCATCAGGTCTTGTCGTTTACGATTATGACAGGAAAAATGACAGGATCATTATGAGTGAGAATGTCAGGGATGTTTTCGGTTACGAATATGAACAGATAAATCAGGGATTTTTTCAATGGATTTCATTTGTTCATCCCCATGATCGTCAGTCAACTCTTGACGCATTTGAATCTTTAAATAAATCCAGGAATGGAGTTATCAAATACAGGTTCAGGCATGCTGATGGGCATTATATCTGGGTTGAAGACAAGGTTTTTGTAACAGATTACCAGAATACATTCAGGCTTATAGGTATCATGGCTGATATCACAAGGCAGCAGGAGGCAGAAGAGGCCCTCAGGGTAAGTGAGGCAAAGCTCAGGACTGCAAACAATAAGCTTAGCCTTCTCAGCTCTATAACCCGCCATGATATCTCAAACTCAGTTCATGCCATGCAGGGTTTTCTCGCTCTCATGGATGAGTATGAGCAAGATGAGATAGGGTTTTTCATAAAAAAACTAAATGAGATTGGCAGATCGATCGAATCTCAGATGAAATTCTCACATGAATACGAGAAAGTAGGTGTATTAGAACCGGAATGGTTTGAAATCAGAGAATTGCTTGAAAAACTATCATTTGAAGACATTCACCTGATTTATGACTTTTCTTCTTCACTTGAAATATATGCCGACCCCATGATCTCAAAGGTCTTTTATAATCTTTTAACCAATGCCAAAAACCATGGTAAAATCGTTTCTTCAATAACTGTCTCATCCCATTACTCTGAAGATGGCCTTGTTTTATCCTGGGAGGATGATGGAATTGGTATTCCCATTGAAGAGAAAGAGAAAATATTCAAATATGGATATGGGAAAAATACCGGATATGGCCTGTACCTTATATCCGAAATTCTCAGAATTACTTCTATTACCATCACTGAGACCGGGATTCCTGGAAAAGGGGCAAGATTTGAGATTTTAATTCCCCATGACGGATATCGCCCAATTAATGAAAACAACAAAAAAACCTTTCCGAATGTTTTGTGAAAATTGTTTTATTATTCACTGTGAAAAAGTATTTCAATTATTGAGATTACCCATTTGGGCAGATGTTTTTCCCTTTTTAACATACCGTTGAACTGCCTGTATCATTTTTGGAACTTATGAAAAATATGTTAATATCAATAATGTATAAATCAACCTAATTTTTAAAAACACTTGAATATTGGATAATTTTCATGTGCCTGAATGTACATCTATATGAACTATTTCCCAGTTCTGTAAGGATCAGTGAGGCACCTGTAATTGTCAGACAACATGGGATTATTG
>JAQVIE010000222.1 GCA_028695895.1 Methanospirillum sp.
AATCTTTCCATCAAAGGAAGATTATTTCAACCCACACACCCGTGAAAGGTGTGACCGAAAGGAGAAGAAGGATAGTACGGACGTTTTAGATTTCAACCCACACACCCGTGAAAGGTGTGACCGCAAATTTTCTTAACAAACTACTTATCATCTCATAATTACCAGTATCATGAGACTCATAATTATTATTTATTTTATGTTAATAAACAATATCCCATTATATTTAACAAACATTATATAATATATTAAATATATCCCTCCCTTATTTTATAAACAAGAATAATCGATCCAAACATTAAATTCATATATTACATTGATATTTTTTCTGCGAAGATCCCAGGGATTTCATGTTCACTTCAGGTTCGCACACATCAGGCAATTAATATCCCTTCTGGATCATATCCTTCTTTTGCACCAAAATGTTCCACACGACTCTTCCAGTTTTTGCCTAATAAATAAAACCGAAGACTATCTTTCTCAGGATCAATGATCTCACACAATTTAAACTTCATCTCAGTAAATTGCGCCGGATCAACAAGGCATTCAAACACCGACTTTTGAACCCTCTGTCCCCTGTTCTTACACACTTTTGCAACATGTCGCAGCCTCCTCCTGCCTTCAGGAGTTTCTGTATTAACATCATACGTAATTAGAACCATCATAAAAATTTTAATTCATAAAATACGGCGGATATCCGTCAATATCTCCCCTGATAAACCTTGCCAGAAGCAGTGCCTGAACATAGGGAATCAGACCAATGGGAACTTTTTCCTTAAGATAAGGATGAGTTATCTTCTCCATCTTTCTTTTTTGCCATGCTCCAAGAATAATTTTTCTCCCTTCATCGGTGATAAACACCCCTCCATTCTCTTTTTTAACAAAATCCGCTCCTCTCACCTGTTGCAGATTAACAAGATTCAAAGCCAGACGATCAGCAAGAAAAGGGCGTAATTCTTCCATTAAATCAAGAGCCAGGCTTGGTCTTCCTGGTCTATCAGTATGAAAAAATCCTACATAAGGATCAAGACCCACAGTTTCCAGGGCAGATTCAGTATCATGAGCAAGCAATGTATAAAGAAATGACAGGATAGAATTCATGTTATCAAGTGGAGGCCTCCTGCTCCGTCCAAAAAGATAAAATACTTCTTTTTGCCTTAGAATCAACTCATCAAACACATCAAAATACCATTTAGCACAATTACCTTCTATCCCTCTCAAAGAATCAGCTGAATTACATGAAACTGCCTTTTCAAGACTATCAGTAAGTAAACCATCAACCACCTTTATCTTCTTTGAATCAATCACTTCTCCATGATCCCTGATACTCCTTCCAAGTACAGTTTTACAGTTAACAATCTTACCAATAATACAGGAACGGGCAATTTCAAAAGATAATTCATCATCATCAGCTATCCGGTACTGCGTTCTTCGAAGAAGGACATTTCCCCTAATCTTACCATGCACCCGTGCCTGAAACCGTCCAGAAGGAGAAAGAAAAGAAAGCCCGACATTATGCTCTGAACACAATCTCATTAACTGAGGACTTGCCCCCATATATCCAAAACAGACAACCCCCTCCAGATTATGAATTGGAATTCTAAATTTCTCTTTATTTTCCACCTTTACTATAATATTATCCCCTTCCCTTGTCAGATATGACTCCGGCGTAGTCACGTACAAAGTGTTTAAAAGTTTTCTCATACCTCACCCCGATTCTTATCAGAGAGGATAGATAATACACTTGCATCCTTCACATGCTTACGCAGGTACGCACCAACAGAAGAGTTTTTAAGAGTCAATTTAGGCATACAGATCTCAACCAGAGAACATGCCTTGCAATTCTGACCTGAAGACGCAGGCGGAGTATATCCTTCATTAAACAGCCGATGCATCTCATCAGATAAAAATACAACTATCTCTCGCAACTCATCTGTAATTATCAGTTGCGACCTCCTTCGGATCTCATGATAAAAAAAATCAGCCACATTGATTTTTGTGTGAAGCATCTCTTCCAGGCACATCACCTGGGCACAAAGCTGAACCTCATCACGTTTATCAATTTTTGGACGCCCTCTCTTATACTCAACAGGACAAACGCTCCAATAACCATCTCTGCCCGGTAAAGATATTCCCTCTGATTCCCTGACATATTCTACCACATCAGCAAAACCAAATAAACCCAGACTATATGAGACCAGAGGATATGATCGTGAAACAATCACCTCTCCTCTTGTTTCTGAAATGAAAGGATCATCTACCCGTTCATGAATAAACCGCCCCTCAACCGTTCTCTGGTTCTCCTCCCACTGACGTTCAACATGAATCAGTGCCCATTGCCGCCTGCAAAAATAAAAATGCTGAATACCTGATAATGCCAGGAGATCATCATCAGAATATCGGTATTGTCTCATAATTTTTCAATTAGTTCAACCCCTGAAGGGACATCCTTTTCAACATTGACTTTATAATCCTGGTATGACCGGGGAGGAAGGTTATCTGTCAGTTTATCAACCTTGACCATATCAAACAGAACATGAGACGGACAACACCCAAGTTTCGAATCATGCTTAAAAATAATCAACTTACGTGCAGCCATCTTACCTCTGGCAGCAGAGTGATCATGCTCAAACATGTTAACAAGACTCTCCCACAAAAGATCCAGATCCTCCTCAGAAAAGCCAGTAACCTTTTCAGCCAGGTTTGCAGAGACATATCCTTCCGCCCGGTATAATGCATAAGGAACAATCTGTTTTTTACCCATTGTCTGACCCTTTTCAATGTCCTTTGCATCAGTTACTGTCTGCCTGGTGACTGTGACTTCCTGCTGAAAGATAGGATCAAGACTTCTGGAGAAGTTAATCTGCACCGGGCCTCTGACCTGGCCACAATTAACCTTCGTCGTCATTACAGCCCCAAATGCGCGAATATCAAAGAAATTATCACACATGAACCTGGTAAGTGTCTCATCTTTTGGATTTTTTGTATTAGGTTCAATACCGTAAAAATCATATGCCTTTTTATGCTGGTCATTAAGTGCAATGCCAGATTTCACATAAATTTCATACCCCTTGATACCTTCTTTTACCAGTTCTACATAATCGCGAATCTTTCTTTTTAGGCAGACATCGGTAACGATACCATGACCAGTCTGGGGATCAATACGTGGCATATTCCCCATATCAGGATCTCCATTCGGATTTCCATTTTCGACATCGTACAGCAACACAAACTCATACCTGTTTTTAATAACTTCACTCATAATTTACTCCTCCTTTGAGTCAGATTTTTTTACAAAAAACGCCTGTTTCTGATGATAAAATCCCAGCATAAACATTCCCTGATCTTCAAGATTTAAAAACGCTGGAAAAACATCTACTCCAGATAAAAT
>JAQVIE010000223.1 GCA_028695895.1 Methanospirillum sp.
GCTGTGTACGGGAAGGTGGCAATGAATGTCCCAAAAACGATTAATTGCTCCCCCATTCCCATAGACCTTTTTTTGCCCGGGAAATACCTGGAGTTCTCTCATGACTGAAACCACGACTGCATAGATAGCTTTTTTATATTTTGACTCATATGAGTAATAATGGTGCAATGCACCAGGAGGTGACAAAAATACCTGATATGGATGGTACCGGCCCCAGATGGCTTGGAGAAAGAAGATTCTCGCGCAGGGGCAGGTGGTATTCTGATGGCCGTCCAAGTGATATGCCTGTTCTTTCTATGTCAGATGTTCAGCAAAGTACTCAGTCGTCAAAAGGATCGGTATATGGAATTGGCCGTGGCGGGCTCCCCAGGGGAGGCTCACGGAAAATGCGTATAAGGCGGAATATTAAATAATACCCGGATTTTCGCAAAAATTATAAAAATCCTGGTAGATAATGAAGTTCATTCAAAGTGTAGGTTTTAGAATATTTCCTGTTCCTTTGCGATTATTCTAAATCCTTATAAATGCATAATAATTCATTCAGGTCATTATTCATGAAAATTGCAATTGCATGTGATGGAAAAGACGTATCGGCACATTTCGGACATTGTGAAGGATATGCAATATATGATGCTACAAATTCAGTAATTGCATATTCAGAAACTCTGCAAAGTCCTGGGCATGAGCCAGGTCGTCTCCCGGTATTTTTAGCTGAACATGGAATAAATCTTATTATTGCCGGAGGAATGGGTGCACGGGCTGTTCAGATCTTCAATGACAATAACATTGAGGTAATTCTTGGTGTGAAAGGCCCGGTTGATTCAGCAGCCCAGGATTTTATTGCAGGTAAACTAAAATCGACTGGTAGTGTCTGTACTCATCATGATCACGAATGTGCCGGGCATTAATCCGTTCTTGTTAGTCATAGATTGATTGTAGAATAGTTTTAAAAGGAATGTCAGCATTGACATGCTATAAATGAATCCCCTGTAAGTTAACCGGAAAAAATCTGGCAGAATTGGATTTTCAGCCAATTCCGGTTTTTACTGATGAGGATTGTATTGTTTATATTACCTAAATCCTGTTTTTGAAATCTATCTTTTATCCGCAGCAATCCAGTAAAAAATTCCCCGCTCACCACTTTTAGCCTTTACAATCCCCTGCTGAACCATCAGGGCCAGTTTTTTCCTGACCTCTGGCGCACTAATACCTGTCATCTGTGCGATATCTTCCGCAGTGCAGGGACGGCGGCGAAGTGTTTCATCTATCTGTGTTGTACTCTTATCCTGGCTGATAAAAGGGATCATTTTATCAAAACCGATGATTTCTACTGGAATTCCTCCTTCAGCAAAATATTTCTGGATTTTACCTGATAACATTGGTTCAGGAGGAGATACCCATGATTCAGTCCCTGGCCGGTCAAGATAATTAAGCTGGATAAGGTCGGGTCTGATGCTGTATATAGCATTCCGAAGCATCTTAAGTTCATTTTCTAAGGTGTTTAATCCTGGAACCAGGAATACCTCAAGCCAGATCTGTCCTTTATATTCATTCCTCAGGGACCGGATACCCTGGATGATATCTGTTACCAGCAAACCTGGAACCGGGCGATGTATCTTCTCAAATATCTCCTGCGTGGTTGTGGTTAGTGTCGGACTCACAAGATCTGCAGAAATAAGATCCTGCCTTATGTCCGGGTCAGTGCAGAGGCTTCCATTTGTAAGAACCGCTACCTTGTATTGTCCATAGTTTTTTTTCAGGTGGGCAAGGACAGGGCCGAGTGAGAGAGAAAGAGTGGGTTCACCAGAACCTGCAAATGTGATATAATCAAGTTTCGGAGAAGAGGCAAGGACATTATCCAACTGGTTCAGGATATTTCCGGTTGGAAAAAATTCTTTTCTTATGGATGTCAGGTCTGTTGTTTTGCCGCATTCGCAATAGACACAGTTATATGAACACGTTTTGTAAGGAATTAAATCAATTCCAAGGGATCGGCCAAGTCGTCTTGAGATGACCGGTCCGAAAATATGGTGGTTCATAACTTTAATTGTTAATTGAATATATCATATTTCTAAATAATAGGTTTCCTTGAAAAAAGTGTTTGTTTGTGTTTTTAGGTAAAATAAGAGTTTTCTTTGGTAAAATGATTTACCAGAAGCATCGTCCTCGTCTTCCACCACGTCCTCCGCATCCAAATCCTCTTCCCTGGCCATAAGGCATTCTACCACGTCCTGCACCGTACATTGGTGCCTGACCCTGAACAGGTGGCTGGTATACTGGAATGGTTTCGTTGGTTACTTCAGTCCGGACTTCTTCGGAAGATGTGACTGGTTGCCGTGCAGGCTGGTACCCGGTGCGGCAGTATCCAAATCCTCTTCCTGTCATAGGGCCCCGTCCAAAGGGCCCGGTTCTATCAAATCCTGGCATTAATTATATTCCTGGCACGAGCCTTCGTACCCTTATTACTCATATGAGTATAAATATATAAAGGTATCTTATGTGATCTCATTGCTGCTAACTACATGTTGATTTATACTCCGGTAATGATCGGAGAAATATATGCTGAAAATGTCACAGGGCTTTGAACCATATTTCTCTGGTTAATCTCTTCAAGTAACCGGTAAATCTCTTCCAGCTTGTCAGGCTGCGATATCCTTTCATTTTCATACCTGGCAACTGCTGTTTCAAGGGCTCCTTTTGCTTCGGGGAATCGGTTCAAATTAAAAAGGACTCTTCCTTTTCCTGCATAAAAAGCCCAGCTGGACGATGTCTCTTTTGCAAATGAGATGGATTTCATATAGGCATCAAGAGCAGACAGGTACTTTTTCTGAGTTTCCAGAACAATTCCAAGTCCGTACCATGCATCTGATGATTCAGGTTTAAGCTCGATTGCAGCCTGGAATGCTTTGTATGCAGCATGGTAATTTCCCCCTTCAAAGGCAGCAAATCCATTTGCAAGATTATTTTCAAAATCTTCTGAAGGAATTACAGGTGTCGGGGTTGGAGTGACTCCACGGTCAAGAACAGTGCTCATGAGATTTTGATCTATCTGGGCAAGTAACCATTCCGGTGCGGAAAAGAGAGAACCATGAGACCACCCGCCTTCATAAGGGATCATTCCTGATGGAACAAGTTCAGGATCAAATGCATAACCATTGTAAAAAATTTTTTCTGCGGTGTCAGCAACTGTAGGCGTTCCAGGAATAATTACAATTATTGCAAGGATGCAGAGCAATGATGTTAGACGAGACATAGTTAATTGATCTCATATGTGAAATAAATACTTTGTTACTGATAATTCATCATATCCTTTTGATGAAAATAGGACTTAAAGGAATGAATAATGTCTGACTTCTAATTTTAACAAAAACCAGGAAATAGCAC
>JAQVIE010000224.1 GCA_028695895.1 Methanospirillum sp.
TTCTTGGGCTGGATGACCCCATGGATAAGATACTTGAATCTGTCAGGAGTCATATTATCACTTATAACCATGAATTAGACGTTTATTTTGAGTCAAAGTACAGTCAATCAGAGGGAATCCGAATTCTGAGACAAAATCCGTGGGAATGCCTTGTGAGTTTTATTTGTTCTGCAAATTCAAATGTAAGAACGATTAGTAAGAGAATAAATCTCATAGTTGAGGAGTTTGGCACGCCCTGCAATAAAAATAATGAGCATAGCTTTCCCGAACCAGGTACACTTGCAAGATGCAATGAACCAGATCTCCGAAATTGCCTTACAGGATACAGGGCACCTTACCTGATTAAAACCGGCCGGTTCATTAATGAACATCCTGGCTTTTTTGAGCAGGTTAAAAAGATGGAATATCCAAGGGCAAAAGAGGCCCTTATGGTACTACCCGGTGTGGGACCAAAAGTTGCAGACTGTGTTTTATTATTTGCATTTGAACATCTGAACGCAGTTCCTGTTGATACAAGAATAAGGAGAATCATGGAAGAACATTATGCAGACATCATGAAAGCAGACCAAAGCCGCAGGATACCATATGATACCATCGGAAATTTCTGTAGGGACTACTTTGGTCCATATGCAGGTTATGCCCAGCAGCATCTTTTTGCTACCAGGGACAATGAAAAAGGTAATTAAAAGATTTGAAAGTTAAAAAATCTGTAAATAGATCGAAAACACAAGGAACGCACAACTTGCAGTCAGAGGGATAGTCACTATCCATGCTGTTACAATCTGCCTGACAACCGACCACTGAACTGCTGAACTTCCCTGTGTTGCACCAACTCCCATGATACAGCCGCTGATTGCATGGGTGCTTGAGACCGGAACACCAAAGATGGTAACAAACAAAAGAACAAGCCCTCCTCCAGCCTCAGCAGAAAACCCCTGGTATGGTCGGAGATGGGTGATCCGTTTTGCCATTGTTCTGACTATCTTCCACCCCCCCATAAGGGTTCCAAGTGATATTGCCCCGCTTGACATGAGAATAACCCAGAGGGGAACATTAAAATCAGTTAATACACCTGCTGTTACCAGCATCGCTGTAATAATACCCATTGCATGTTGGGCATCATTACTGCCATGTCCTATACTGTAAAAAGCTGCAGACACTATCTGTAATTTATTGAAAATATTATTCATTAAGTGATGATCAGCATTTCTGCATGCCCTGATTACCAGGGAACCTAAAATAAATGCACCGGCAAATCCAAGTGAAGGTGAAATAACAATAAACAGGATGATACCCAGAAGGCCACTGATTGGAAGAATCTGAAATATTATACAGAGCGGTATCATGAATATAAAACCAAAAAATCCACCGATTTTTATATAATGGAGAATATCGGATTCATCTTTTAGTCGTGCAATAAATCCCAGGGTAAAGCCTCCGATGATTGCTCCGGCAAATCCTAACATAATAACCCCTCCAATCAATGAAAGGCTTGGCAGGATAACAACACCAATTCCTCCGTATGCCACCGCGGTACCAATAAGCCCTCCAATCATGGCATGAGTAGAAGAGATAGGAATTCCTATATATGCAGTTGCAAATATCCAGAAGGATGCAACAAGAATTCCAAGAATCATCACTTCAAGGGTGAGCCATTCAGGAGCCACTATTCCTTTTCCGATAGTCTTTGCAATAGCTGTAGTCAGGAACAGGGGACCTATCAGGTTGAAAAATGCAGCAAGACTGACAGCCTGCAAAGGGGTAAGGACCCGGGTTGCAATTATTGTAGAGATGGAATTTGCCGCATCATGAAGACCATTTAAAAAATTAAAAATTAAAGCAGTTGCTATGCCAATGATGAGGATAATTTCCATGCAAATCACGTATGCCTGAAACTTATATCAGAAAGAACGTTTACAACATCTTCACATTTGTCTGTAGCACTTTCCAGGCACTCGTAGATATCCTTTAATTTTATAATGGTCACAGGATCATCTATTGCAAACAATTGCTGGAGTGCATGTGCCAGAAGGTCATCTGCCATGTTTTCGAGGCGGTTTACCTCAATACCACAATTTTCCAGTGCACTGTTGTTTTTAAAAGAACGGATCTCCTTTACCCCGATCTCCAGCTGAACTGCTGATAGCTTAATTATTCTGGCAAATTCCTGCATAATTTTGTCATAATCCTTTATACCATATATGAGAAGTTTCTCAGCCGAATCATCAATATAATCCAGAATATCATCAAGTGCTGATGCTAGTCTGGATATTTCAAGCGGATCAAGCGGAGTTATAAATGTACGGTTTAAATGCTCGTATATTTGATGGGTAATTGAATCTCCTTTATGTTCAAGCCCTTTAATCTCTTTATAGGTTATTTCAGGATCAGTTTCTTCTGTGACCATTTGCTCCAGTTTACCGGCCGCCTGCACTACAGTAACGACCAGCTGCTCAAAAAGGTCAAAAAATACTTTATCCTGTGGAATCAGCCATTCCTTAATCCCCACACTAATCGGAACAAATATCCTTTACACACGTAAAAAGACACCGGTATGTTACCTCGGAATCACCAGAAGCAGCAGCCCGGTCTTCATAAAAATTGAGTTAAAAATAAAAAACATCAGATAATATAACTGCCCAACTCCTACAATAATAGAGTCTCATAACCTATCAGAATAATTATAACTTATTTACTTTATTCAATCGTTTTATTTAATAACATGAGAAGTTAATACTTTTTATTCTAATAAAGTCAAGCTATTATAAAATCCAGGAGAGACTCATGCAAATTATTTTCGAAGCTTTGAAAGAAAAAAAACTGTTCATATCTGTACTTATTTCAATACTCATTATCGCAACATGTGCCTTTACCGGGTGCGTGAGTGAAGAAGATGTTGTGGAAAAACCAGTAGTTGTCGTTTCAAATCACTCAAACCTTGATGTAATTATTCCGGTTGATTCCCAATCCACTCTTATCTCATCCAATGTAATGACAAAGAAAAACGGAGTTCCTGGGGGCGGTATGATTTACGAGAGCCTGGTAACAAAAAATCGCGAAGGGAAATATGAACCTGGACTTGCGAAGAGTTGGAATGTATCAGAAGATGCCCGGACATGGACATTTCATCTGGTCCCTGAAGCCACATGGCATGACGGAGTTCCGCTTACAAGCGCGGATGTAAAATTTACCTATGACTATATGAAAGCACATAACCTGACGATGGGATTTGTTTTTTCTGACGTTGTCAATGTTACCTGCCCGGATGATTATACTGCTGTATTCCACCTGAAAAATGCATATTCAGTCTGGCCTGACCGGCTAGCACAATCTCCTGGTGTCGGAGTGTATCCAAAACACTTCTTTGAAAAGATCGGAAGAG
>JAQVIE010000225.1 GCA_028695895.1 Methanospirillum sp.
TGCAACAGGGTCCACCGGAGACGGGTACGCCTTTGCAAAAAATCTTGGTCATACCATAGAAAATCCCGGTCCGGCCTTTACACCTGCCCATGTCCCCGACTTTTCATTACAGAATCTCTCCGGAATATCTTTTTCTGATGTACCTGTCTTTCTCTACCGGGGGAATAAAAAGATTTATCAAGCAAAAGGAGATCTTCTTATAACACATACGGGCTTTTCAGGTCCGGTAATTCTTGACATGTCCAGGTATTTCAGATCCGGCGACGAACTCAGGATATCTTTTCTTTCATTTAAAAATATTAATACTGCCAGGGAAGAACTGATTTCTCTTCTTTCATCTGGAGGAGTAAAACAGGTAAAGACCATCCTTACCAGCCTTTCCCTTCCTGAAAGATTTGCGAAAAAGGTTATGGAACTTGCCGGGATTCCTCCTGATACAACATCTGCACAGTTTTCAAAAGATCTTCGAAACAGGCTGTTAACAATGATACTTGAGTTTCCAGTAAGGGAGATGAGACCTGGCGGAGCAAACGAGGCCATGGTTTCAAGGGGAGGAGTCATACTTGACGAGGTGAGAAAAAACAGCATGGAGTCCAGGATAGTTCCAGGCCTTTACTTCATCGGTGAGATCCTTGATATTGATGGTGACTGCGGAGGATATAACCTTCAGGCAGCATTCTCAACCGGGGCACTTGCTGCTGAAAATATTAAAAAGAATGAAAAATAATCATGACTATCCGTAACTGTCAGGACAGGGCTACTCCCCCGGTCTCCCTGATAAGCCCGCTCATATCAACCCAGATAACCAGTTCCTTTTTACTTTCTCCTTTCTCACCAATATCTTTTTTAATGACACCAAGGATATGGGAATCATCACCTGCACCATGGGAATGCTGATCAATATCATTAACGTTTACGGTAAGGACAGAGGTGACTTCGTCCACTACAACACCGGTTTTTCCGTCGGTAACAGATTCGTCAAGAACAATGAACCTGAGATCTTCAGTATCTATAGAGTTACCCTTGGTAATTCTGAGCAGCTTTCGCAGGTCCACGATGGTTGTAATCTCTCCCCGAAGATCGATAATCCCCCTTATATAAGCAGGTGCATGGGGAAGGGGGGTTATCTTGGATGCTTCAACTATCTCTTTGACATCAAAGAGGTTGACTGCAAATTTATCATCTCCAATGATGAATTCTACAACCTGAACTTCCTCGTTTCCATGCTCATTTGTTGTTATCCCTGATGTTTGTGTTGCTGCCAGAGCCATCTAAATCACCTTTACATTACTGTTATTGATGCTAATTCAGCATAGATTTTCAAGATACTCTGCTGAATACCTGCGACTTCAATGAGTATCTACTTGGGCATTATCCTTTATATTCTTATACCAGACGGTGTATATAGTGTGAAAAAAAATCTGTAAAAACATGTCCCATACTGCTACAAAAGCACTGACTAAATCCATTCTGACCACTTTGGAAAAAAGCATACTATTCAGGGCAGCTATAACAACATTTAAAAACTGGTTGACCCTGATTATTCATCAGACAGGAACCTTTTTTTAAAGAAAGCCATTCTCCTCATGATGGGGAGGGCAACCATTGCCCCAAGGTGAAGAATATGGTAAAATGGTCCTTCAAGCCTTCCTGAAACCTCTTTAAGCCTTTTTGGGATATCAATACCTTGTGGACAGGCAGAAACACAGGCCCCACAGTCCCTGCAGGCAGATGCAACAGAGTGCCCGCTCATAACTCCGCCAAGACGGATAACATATGAGGCATTTGTCCGCCAGGTATCGCCAAACATAAATAAATTATTGTACATCTCAAAGCAGGAAGGAATATTTACCCCGAAATGACAAGGCATACAATACTGACAGCCGGTGCATGGCACTTTCATAAATGATTGCCAGGTCTTTGCAATATTTCTGATGATTTCATGTTCTTCTGAAGTTAGGTCTCCGGGATATGAGGTTTTTGCAATCTCACAGTTCTCATCCACCTGTGAGATATCATTCATACCTGAAAGAACCATTGTCACTTCAGGCTGATCCCAGAGCCATTTTAGTGCCCATTCAGCAGATGTTCTCTTAATATCTGCCTGATCAAGTATCCGGCTTATCTCACCAGGTATGTTTTTTGCCAGTTTTCCACCACGGAGCGGTTCCATGATGAAAACAGCAAGACCTTTTTCTGAAGCATATTTAAGCCCATCACGTCCTGCCTGGCTGAACTCATCAATGATATTATACTGGATAAGACAACATTCCCAGGGGTAATCATCAACAATCTTTTTAAAAATCCCTGTCCCTTCATGGAAAGAGAATCCGGTGTTTCTTATCCGTCCATCCTTCTTTGCCTGGTCAAGGAACTCATTCACTCCAAGGGCTTTCATCCTATCCCAGCTCTCCTTTCCTATCGAATGGACAAGGTAATAGTCGATGTACTTTGTTTTCAGCCGGCTGAGCTGGGAGTTAAGAAAAAAATCCATGTCTTCCCTGGTTTTCACCAGCCAGTGGGGGAGTTTTGTTGAGAGGGTGATTTTTTCTCTGTACCCGTCTGCCAGTGCCCTTCCAAGGAAAGATTCTGACTGGCCGTGATGGTACATCCAAGCTGTATCCAGGTGAGTAACACCTTTATCAATCGCATACCTGACCAGGGCTTTTGAACGTTCCTCATCAATTGAACCTTTTTTTTCCAAAAGCCGCATACATCCAAGACCCAGGATGGGAATTTTTTCTTGTGTTTTTGGTATTGTTCTACTGAGCATATAGAATCACCATGAAAATTCTGCGCTTTTTTCTCTCATAGCAGTGATATTAGATGAATATGAAGGAGGATTGTTCTGACTCTTCCTTCTGATGTTTTTTTAGTGCCTGAACGGTTCTATGTCTTGCAACAGCCTGATTAATCTTCTGACTCAGATCTGAAAAAACCAGGGGTGGGTCGCCCGTTTTCATCACAATAAAATCCGCCTTTGATTCTTTTATATCCAGGTTAAAATCCTCATGCCTTGTTCCTGTCAGAAAGATAAAGGGTATTGATTCATTACAGCTCCGGATAATTTGTAAAAACTCGATACCATTCATTTCAGGCATCTGTATATCAGAAATAATGATGTCAAAAGATGAAACACGAAGCAGATCAATAGCCTGTTCCCCTGATTCTGCTGATATTATCTCATATTCTCCAAAAAGTGTAAGGTAATCAGAGACAATATTCCTCCACTGGTACTGATCATCGACATGAAGCACCCGGAGTAATTTTTTAGGCATGTGTCAGGGTACCATTTTTACCTTCTGGTAATATAAAACTTATAGTATCGCAGTTAATTGGCAATATTTTCTCATTATATCTTCTATTTATAGTGCTTCTG
>JAQVIE010000226.1 GCA_028695895.1 Methanospirillum sp.
TCTTTGAAAATTCTTTTGCCCATGCCGGCTATCTTACAGGGACGGTGCTTTTTACACTTGGATGTAACAGCGTGTTCAGGGCAAAACCTTTTAAAAAAGTCGGGATGTACCGGGTGTCAGATGCAGGAGATGATCTTGAGATTGCTCACAGGATGAGGAGGATTGGAAAGGTAAAATTTGACAGAAAACTTTTTGTCAGATTTTCAATGCGAAGATATGACCAGTTTGGTGCTCTTAAATCAATTTATGAGTGGTTGTATATTGTATTTCACGGCGGTGATGCTGAAAAATACCAGTATACAAAACGAGAATATCGATGAAAAAAAATTAAACGAGTATTAATAAACCGGGATAAACAACTGATAATTATTGTTTGGATTATAAAATCCCCAATATGGCAGGTAACCAATGTATGAGACTAAAAAAAGGCCACTGACAGATATACTCATTGTTGAAGATGACGATATCATCGCTGCTCTTATTGAGAGATTTCTTATTCAGCGGAATTATGTCATAACTGCCAAGGTAGCCACCGGGGAAGATGCACTTTACAAAACAGCCGAATACCTTCCTGACCTGGTTCTTATGGATATTAACCTTGCAGGAAAAATTGATGGAATCACGGCAACCAGGTTTATAACCGCAATATTTCACATACCGGTAATTTTTCTTTCCGGCCAGGATGATGATACAACTCTTGAGCGGGCAACCCTGGCTAACCCGGCAAGCTTTATCATCAAACCATTCAACTCAAAAAACCTTTACTCAAACATAGAAATCGCGCTCCGAAATGATAGAATTCTGAAACAATCCAAAAATTACGTGGCTGGAAATATCAGACGGATAGCAAGGGCAGCACTTTCAGAACTGGATGCATACTTCATTCTTGACAGCCGTGGAAGAATTCTTTTTATTAATCCATACGGAGAGCACCTGCTTAATGTTCACCGCAATGATGTCATTTTAAAACCAATTGGAAAATATCTCACCTTTTACGATACCAGGCAAAACACAATATTTGCAGACACATTCCTTGATGTTATCAGGGAGAGCCTGGTACTTGGCGTAAGGCAGCACATCGCAGTAAAAATGAGTGACAATTCGTATAGGCATGTGGTAATTCAATCTACTTCAATAAGAGACTTTGAAAAAGAAACTATAGGAATGATCGTCAGATTACATATGAAGACTAAAAAAGAACTATGAATATCTTCATAACTGATGAGCAATAACATATACAGGCACAGAGAGTCCCGGTAGGGTAGAGGATATCCTAGAAGCCTGCGGAGCTTTTGACCTGGGTTCAAGTCCCAGCCGGGACGTAAATTATTTTCCCATAAAAAGCCTGAACATCTCAAAAAAAATTATTTATTCAGTTTTTTTCTGACCATTCTTGCCTGAAGGCCGTAATACATGGAAAAACCGATAGCATCAGTCTGGTCAATGGTAGTAGAATCAAAAGATGCAGCATCTATTGAATAAAACGAATCAGGTGAATAACGGCCAAGTACTGTAACCGATCCTTTGTATAACCGTAGATCAACTGTCCCGTTAACCCTTTTCTGGGTGGTATCAATAAAGGCATTGAGGGCATCCCAGAGTGGCTCATAAATCAGACCATAATAAGCAAGCTCTGCCCATTTGGCATCAACACCCTGTTTGAATGCATACTCCTCACGTGTGAGCACTAATCGCTCCAGGTCGGCATGTGCAGTCATAAGAACATTGGCAGCAGGGTGTTCATAAACCTCTCTTGCCTTAATGCCCAGCACCCTGTTTTCCATCATGTCATTCCTTCCGATACCATGACTTCCGGCAATCTGGTTCACTGTGCGGATAAGGTCTGCACCCTTCATCTTCTTCCCGTCAAGGGCCACAGGAATGCCTGATTCAAATGTAATGGTAAGCATCTGTGGTTCATTCGGTGCTTTAAGTGGCGGGACAGTCCAGGCATAAATCTCCTCCGGCGGATGAAATGCAGGATCTTCTAATTTACCACCTTCAATAGAACGGCTCCAGAGATTTTCATCCATGGACCAGGGCTTTTCCTTGTCAACCGGAACAGGAATTCCATGCTCCTGTGCATAACCAATCTCCCATTCCCTTGTCATATTACGCTCACGAATAGGAGCGATAACGTCAAGGTCAGCTGCACGGAAAACCACATCAAATCTTAGCTGGTCATTGCCTTTTCCGGTGCACCCATGTGCAACTGCAGTTGCCCCTTCCTTTCTGGCAATTTCTACAACCGCTTCGGCAATTACCGGACGGGCAAGAGAGGTTCCCATAGGGTATCCCTCATAAAGACCATTTGCCTTGATAGAAGGCATCAGGCACCGGTCAACAAACTCATCAATAAGATCCAGGGTATAGTGCTTGTCTGCAAATCTCTTCCCTTTCTCTTCAGCAATGGCAATCTCTTCTTTTCGCTGACCAACATCAGCAGCAACCGTTACAACCCTGTCATAACCGTACTCTTCTTTTAAAAGAGGAATACAGATTGATGTATCAAGGCCGCCGGAATAAGCAAGTACAACTGTTCCTTTACCCATGGAAATTTCACCGGTTAATGTGCACCGTATAAAGATTTAGAATATAGTACAATGCAAAATTTTCCAGATTGTCCCGGAAGCGCAGACATCGGACTATAATCTTTTACATATAAGTGCCTGATGAAGAAAAAACCCACCAAAAAAAGTTTAGAGAGAACATTTATCTGCCAATATAATGTTGAAGGGGTTCAATCGTCAGATTTTCCTCTTTGACTGAATTTATTGCCTCTGCTGCTGCAACTGATGCTTGTAATGTTGTGATATACGGAATTCCGTAATCAACTGCTACCCGCATTATCTGCTGATGGTCATGTCGTGACTGCTTATCAGCAAAGTTATTGATGATAAGACTAATCTCTCCGGCCCTTAACATGTCAAGCACATTTGGAGATCCCTCGGCAATCTTTCTGACAAGGTTTGCCATGACACCATGTTCAGCAAAGTATTCAACGGTTCCGGATGTTGCGTAAATAAAGAGACCATTTTCAAAAAACGTCTTTGCAACAGGAAGAATCTGATCTTTTAGATCATCAGTCACGGAGATGAAGACATTTCCTGACTTTGGAAGCCGGTTATGGGCAGCTACACAGGCCTTGTAATATGCCATGCCAAAGTCATAGTCAATTCCCATAACCTCCCCGGTGGATTTCATTTCAGGTCCCAGAACGGTATCGACACCTGGAAGCTTGTTAAAAGGAAGCAAAACCTCTTTGACCGCGACGTGAGATATTTCCGTCTCTTTGTAAGGTATGTCAGCCAGCCTTGCACCCATCATCACACGCGCAGCAATCTTTGCAAG
>JAQVIE010000227.1 GCA_028695895.1 Methanospirillum sp.
CCGCACCGTTCACAGACAACAGCAGGGATATGTTTAATGATGATTACTTCATCTCCAGCCCGGCCCAGAAAATCAGTATACCCTTCATTAACCTTTCCTTTACAGAATAAACAAGTTTCCGGAATCATTTTAAACCTTCCTGGCAGGCGATATCAGAATTATGAATAATATGCCGTTACAACTACAAGATAGTGTGGGCATATTGCATATACAACACAGAGATTACAACCCGAATCCTTATAACATGACAAAACTGATGGACAGGGGAGATCATCAGTATATTCTTCAATTATTGTGCCATGGAGAATGCAATTGAATACCTGATCAGTATCAATATTTCGTTCAAACATCCTTTCCCTGGCATGGCGGGAAAACGTGTATTATCCCGCCGATAAAAACGCCCCAATATTTGAATTCAGTTCCATTGACGACTATTTTTTTACTAATGATCTGAAGCGAGTTATCGATCAGCCCGATATCTCATACTCCTCTCCAGGCTCAACAATTACCGCTTTAATATCAGTCGTCTCATTTATAGCCCGTGCAAATTCCGATACATCCTGCCTGATTTTATCGAATGTATTGTAATGTATCGGGATAACAACAGGTGCCCCGATGAATTTTGCAGCCATCATACCTTCCCGTGGTCCCATTGTAAACCTTCCACCGATAGGGATGAGAGCCACGTCCGGATGGTACAATTCACCAATAAGACGCATATCTGAAAAAAGCCCGGTATCACCGGCATGGTAGACAGTCACCCCGTCCATCCGGATGACAAAACCGGCTGCAGTCCCTCCGTACATCCCGATACCTTCATCTTCTATCCATGAAGAGTGCAATGCCTGGGTCATGGTAAAAGTAATACCATCAACGACAATAGTCCCACCGATATTCATTGCCTCTGTATTGCACCCTTTTCCCTGAAGGTAGTGGGCAATCTCATTATTGGTAATAATCGGGACAGAATATGTTGCAGCGATGCCCATATGGTCAGCATGGGCATGTGTGACTGCAACCAGGTCAGGTTTGACAGATATCTCACCACCAGGAATAAAGGGATCGATAAGGACACATTTTGAACCCTGCAATGCAACACATGCATGGCCCGGATAAATAATCTTCATAAAAAATCAGGTGATATCAATCAGCTCTGCTTCTGTGATATCAATGGACTCTCCAAAGGCATCCTTTGTTGCAGAGGAAGTCATACTCTCAGACAGGTCGCGATCCTCCATCACATCGCGGACTCGTTCCAGGTACTGATCCATCTCCTGGTCAACCATCGCTTCAAGAACATGCCTGTACTCACGAAGGGTTGACGGGCTGATTCCAAGCTCCTCACTTATCTCCTTCATGGTCTTGCCGGAAACAAGCAGATTCTCCATCTGGTTCCGATCAAAAGGCATCTTAAAGTCAAGTTCCCGGAAGAGTTTCATCCTTACCCTGGCACGGGCGACGGTCTTAGAGAGCTTTTCATCTCCCAGTTCTCTCGCAATTTCAGTGTCATTTTTCCCGGAATAGTAAGCACAAACCAGCTTTGCCAGCTGAATAGGCTTCAGCTTTGTTTTGAAGAAGCCCTGATCCAGGAGTTCACGCATGATTAGGGCAATCTCCCGTTCAACCGCATCGCTATCACGAAGTGTACCGTGGATCTTCTTCATCGGTTCCACAATCTTTGTGTTACCGGTCATATTTGCGAACAGTTGTAACAGCTGTTCTTTCTTAGCAACCTCTTCAGACATGAGGAATCACACACATAAGGGATACCGATATAGATACCACTGAAGTTATTTAAATTTGTTGTAATTTTTAAGAAAAAAGACCGGAATCTATTATATGGTCATGGTGAGTGAGGCATAAATGAGCAGAAGAAATCCGGTTTATGACAGGACAGAGTTTATCAGTAAGTGGTAATCTGAATCAAGGGAGGGCAGATGCAGAAGAAAATCTTCATTGTGGTTGAAAGTAATATGTATCCCGGTTTGTGATCCCAGATGAGCGATGTCTTTGATAATGTGATGGATCTGGCAAGACGCAGAGGGTTTGTATGGCCCACGACGGAATGCTATGGTTCAATTGCAGGATTTATCGATTACGGCCCTCTTGGCACTCTTGTCAAACGCCGTATCGAAGACCTGTGGCGTCAGTTTTATGTTATATCTGAAGGGTATTATGAGATAGAATGCCCTACAATCGGTCAGGAAGCCATGTATATCGCGTCAGGACATGTCAAGGGCTTTTCTGACAAGATGTGTCAGTGTCCGGCATGTAATGAATACCAGAGGGCTGATCATATTGCAGAAGCCCATAATATCCCAAATGCGGCCACCCTCTCATGTGAAGCGCTGGCAGAAAAGATATGCACATTACCCTGTCCTGCATGTAACAAGGTTTTCGGAAATATAGATGTATTTTCCTTTAACCTGATGTTTCAGACCACAATAGGACCTGGATCTCAGCGAAAAGGATACCTGCGCCCTGAAACTGCCCAGGGAATATTTGTTGATTTTGGCAGGCTGCTTCGATTTTACAGGGACAAGCTTCCATTCGGAACCGTGCAGATAGGAAGATCATACAGGAATGAGATCTCACCACGCCAGGGGATGATTAGACTTCGTGAATTCACACAGGCAGAAGCTGAGATCTTTGTCCACCCGGAGATGAAAGACCATCCAAACTTTGCACGGTATGCAGACTATGCATTCCCTCTCCTCTCATCAGAGCGGCAGCTAAGTGGCCAGGAAGCCGTGACCTATACCATGAAAGAGGCAGTGGAACAGGGAATAATTGCAAATGAATATGTAGCCTATTATCTTGCCCTGACTCATGAGCTCCTGGTGGCAGTTGGTGTGAGACCTGAAAAGCTCAGATTCCGCCAGCACCTTCCGGATGAACGTGCCCATTATGCAGAGGACTGCTGGGATGCCGAGACATTATCCGACCGTTTTGGATGGGTGGAAACGGTTGGTATTGCAGACCGGACAGATTATGATCTTAAAGCCCATGCAGAACAGAGTAATGACTCTTTTACGGCTTATATTCAATTTGATGAACCACGTCGGGAGAAGAGACGGGTTATTAATGCCAACATGGGAGTATTAGGCCCGAAGTACCGTGGAAAAGCAAAAGCCATATCTGATGCCCTTCAGGAGGTAACCCCAGGGCCTGACGGAGCCACAGTGGTCATTGAAGGTGAAGAGATCTTTGTTCCAGCTAACCTTTATGAGCTTATAGAAGAGGAGGTTGATGTCCGAGGCGTGGATGTGAGACCCCATGTAATCGAGCCCAGTTATGGGATTGACCGGATTATTTACACTGTTCTTGAACACTCCTACTTCGAAGAGGAG
>JAQVIE010000228.1 GCA_028695895.1 Methanospirillum sp.
TTTATTACTGAAGCGATTGAGGCAGCCGGATATAAACCAGGAGCTGATATTTCACTTGCCCTTGATCCTGCTTCAAGCGAATTTTTTTCAGATGGAATATACGAGCTTAAAAGCGAAGGAAAAAAGTTTTCATCAGAAGAAATGGCAGGATATTACCAGGATCTTGTTTCTGAATACCCTGTCATCTCGATAGAAGACGGGCTTTCTGAAGATGACTGGAGCGGGTGGGTTGCCATGACAAAGGCAATTGGAAACAGGGTTCAACTGGTCGGCGATGACCTTTTTGTTACCAATACAAAACGAATATCCCGCGGAATTACAGAGAAGGCGGCAAATGCAGTTCTCATAAAATTGAACCAGATTGGAACTGTTACCGAGACGATATCTGCGGTTAAGATGGCACGGGATGCCGGATGGAACTCCATGATATCACACAGGAGTGGCGAGACTACAGATTCCTTCATTGCAGATCTCTCAGTCAGCCTTGGAACCGGCCAGATTAAGACCGGTGCACCATGCAGGGGAGAGCGGGTTGAGAAGTATAACCAGCTTATCAGGATCCACGAAGAACTTGGATCTAAAGCAAAATTCGCCGGAAAAATTAAGTAAATCCGGTTATATTAAGTGGAAGAATTTCCATCACCACACCTGTGTTTTTCAAACCGGTGAACATCCCGGAGAATCCTGTATATGAAGAGATTTAAGGCCTGATTTAAATGCAGTTGTAACTGATGGATTATCCTGTAATCTCATGGTTGTATCATGAAGGGGGTTATTATCATTTTTCCAGGCAGCATTGAGCCAGATAAGGCCCCTGACATCAGGCAGGTCAGGTCCTGAAAGCGAAGAGAAGAGATCAGTTACAAAATCTGCAGGATCCTCAAACCTGTTCCTGACATCAGTTCCTGTTATGAGCAGGACCGGTTTTTGTATTCCTTCTGCCTGAAGAGTCTTCATAATTTCATCCAGATTGTTTTTGAAAGGTTTTGTTCCTGTTTCAAATGGTTTTGTAGTTCCAAACAGGGATATTGCCACCAGGTCACAGTAATCATCTCCAGGATAATAACTGGTAATATTGTTCCACTCTTCAGATGGCTGGCTGACTGTGTTGATATGATATATCCAGATTAGATTTGAAGCACCTTCTTCCAGCATGACATCAATGATATGGCGGTATGCATTCCTGAACAGATCCTGGCCCTTCTGATATCCATTCCAGTATCCATTCCAGGGATAATTCCACTGGTTTATCTCAGTTCCATATTCAATGAGAACTGGTGATCCAAATGCCCGTGCATCCCTGGCCCAGGACCTGAGTTCACCGTCAAACTTTCCAAGACCAATATTGTTAAGGGTATAGATAGGTTCTTTCTGATAAGGCGTATCTGAACTCCGCATCATGAACCTGATATAGGGAATCATTCCTTCATTGCGGAGGGTTCTTACATTTTCCAATGGAAATTTCCTGTCTTTCATCCATTCATCTGAAAAAACACCTATTACAGGCTTTATTCCTAAATTATCTCTGAATGCATGGATCTCATCAAGTATTATCCGTCCCTCTCCTGAAGGTGACTTATCAGGAGTATATACACCAAGCGCAATTGTATCCCCTTCTCCAAGGCAGAACCCTGGTGGCAGGCCTGAAGCAATTGTGCTGGTGATAAACAGGAAAAACAGTAATCCCAGCCATTGAATTCTTTTAAATCCCCCATTCATATTCAAAACCTTATCGGAAATTTATATTCGCACTTTAAAAGTCTGTCCCATTCTGATATGCCTGAGAAAGCAGCTTTCAGATCATATTTATAATAGAAGTAGTTCATCACCTGAGGCGTATGCATCTGACCGGATGGATAGAACTGGACGGAAAGCCACTATCCAGGGAAGAACTCAGGGAGAGACTTTTGCAGGATTCTGGCATTATAACACGTTTTGGCGGAGAATTCTACCTTGAGTTCGGGTCATGTGCTGCAAGGGATTATTATGGAATAATCCAGGGTCCCTGTCCGGCAGGAACTATTATCTGTGATGGTTCAGTAACTGGATTTGTAAAGCCTTCCTGCCCTTTGCTTCCACTTGCTGATGCTATCAGGACTGCTGTTGAGCTCAGATCAGATACCGGGATCACTGCATTATCTGGTGGTGTGGATTCAGCTCTTATCGCTGCAATTGCACGACAGCCCTGCCTCGTGGTGGGAATGGAAGGTTGTCATGATATCAGGCAGGCTGAAAAAGTTGCAAACATACTGGATCTTTCTCTTCATGTCAGGGTTATAAATCCGGAAGATGTAGCAAAAGCCCTGCCTGAAGTTATATCCCTTATTAAAGATCCAAGCCCGGTTGATATTGGGATTGGAACAACCTTGTATTTTGTTGCTGAAACGGCACAAAAACTGGGGTATGAAAGAATACTGACCGGACAGGGAGCAGACGAGATCTTTGGAGGTTATGCCAGGTACCTGGATGCCTCCGGAGATATCCTTAATGAGATGTTCGCCAATGACTTTGCTACACTTGCAGGGCAGAGAAGGCGTGACCAGGGTATTGCTGGAACAAAGGGGACCTGCCTGTCAATGCCTTATCTGGATGTCAGGGTTGTATGCGCTGCAGATGCAATACCCCCTGCTGACCGGGTGCAGGGCAATGTCAGGAAAAAGCCACTTCGTGAAGTTGCCAGACAATATCTGCCTGAAACATATGCTAATTACGAGAAAAAGGCAATGCAGTACGGGACCGGGATCTGGAAAGAGATAAAACGGATTGCCCGGCAGAATGGTTATCACAGCTCAGTTTCAGATTTTATAGCACATATCAGGAGGACATAAGAATATAATGGTTACCGCAGATGACGTCAGAAAAATTGTCGGTCTTGCAGATATCGGTATTGACGACGCAGAAATTGTGGAATTTGCAAAGCAGTGTTCGGACATTTTAGATTACTTTGCAATTCTTGATACCCTGGATAAGGGCGAACCACAGATCCGTGACAGATATAATATATTCCGCGAAGATGAAGTTCTCCCCTCCCTTTCCCAGGAGGAATCCCTGCAGAATGCAAATCAGACAGAAAAAGGATACTTTAAAGCTCCACGGGTGATGTAACGTGAAAAAACTTACATTCCACCCTGATGATTCGGTTCATGCATTTATCACCACGGTTCCTGAGGTTTCTTATGGAGACGGCCCATTATCAGGAATTACTGTTGCAATAAAAGACAATATATCCACCAGAGGAATTGAGACCACTTGTGCTTCAAAAATGCTTAAAGGGTACATTCCTCCCTATGATGCCCATGTTGTAACCCTGCTAAAAAATGCCGGTGCAGCAATTGTAGG
>JAQVIE010000229.1 GCA_028695895.1 Methanospirillum sp.
TCTTGTTGCCCGGACACCACGGGGGTACGTCTATACTGGATTGAAACTGGCTGGTGAACTTGTTTCATTGTCACAGATAAGTGAAGTCTGGACGGTGGAGGTTAAAAACAGGGTTATTGAAACAGTTGACATAAGACAGGCATGCCGGGAGGCTCATCCTGGAGCTGTTCTTATTCACCAGGGGGAACGATATTTAGTCAGTTCCTGGGACTTTGATCGTCGTCGAATCTTCGCTGACCGTGAAGATCCTGGATATTATACCCGGGTGAATCACCAGACTGGCATTGAGATAAGGGAGCGGCTTATAAGTCGTGACATAAGATCTGGGACCCTCTGTCTTGGGAGAGTCAGTGTATCTGAGCAATATACTGGATATCGTCGGCTTATTGATGAAAAAACCATCTCAACTGAGCCACTCTCCCTTAAACCGATCACATTTGAGACGAAATCGGTATGGATTGAATTTTCACAGGAAGGGATGGGTGCTTTATCGGTAGATCGCGACGTGGATGGCTCACTTCATGGGGCTGAACACGCTCTTATTGCCATGATGCCATATCATGTTCTATGTGACAGGTGGGACCTTGGAGGTTTATCGTCCGGTTACTCTGCCCAGGCCAGGGGCAGATCTGTAATATTTATATATGATGGATATGAGGGAGGTATCGGACTTGCAGAACGGGCTTATCATATTTATGAAGAGCTATGCCAGTCAGCTGAAAAAATGGTTCGCGAATGCAGGTGCAAAGATGGCTGCCCTGCCTGTATTTATTCTCCGAAATGCGGGAATGATAATCAGCCACTTGATAAAAAAGGGTGTATTGCACTTCTTCAACATATTTCCAGTTAAAATGAGTGATACAGGCGAATTTATCTCTTTTCTTTTTCCTGTACTACAGTTTTTTTTCTCTTTGTGAAATGGTCAGTTATTTTGGACATATGTGCAATTTTATCCATTTCAACCCCGTACAAGGCAAACCCTTTTTTATCCACCGAAACAATTCTGTAAAGTTGTTTTATCTCTTCTGGTACCCTTATTCCCGGGATTGATCGCATGTTGATAAAATTATCAATATGAACCTGAAAGTTATTTCTGAGTAGTTCCCGCATCTCCTGGATATCATTTTTAAGTGCCCTGATGTCTTCCTGGTTCCAGTGCAGGATAGTTTTTTCAAGTTCTGATATCCGGTCTATTGTATCCTTACTCTTCTCAATATGTTCATCAACGGCCTGTGACAGAGCCATCTCGGCCATATCAGCGCTATCGACATTTTCATATTGCATAATTCATTCCCCTTATGGTGTATATTAGTACCTCTGCAATAGAAATCAATTTTGCTTTTCCTGCTCATTAATTTTAAGAACTGGAAGATGACTGTACCTGTGTTCTCTCAGAATGGTGATAAGTTCTGATGCAGCACTGGCAACCGGCGCTGAAAGCGGACAGTCAGGACAAAGTTGTCCAGGCTGGATTCCTATAAAGATGACCGGCGACAAAGATGCACATCGTTCCAGGAAAAAGGTCAGGGGGAGCTGATGGGTTCCGGTTCCCGTGTTTCTGATAGTTTCCTGGGGAATGATCCTGATACTTCCAGGTTTTAGTCCCATTTGAACAGCATCGATTATGACTATCCTGTCAGGTTTTAATTCACGTATCGGGCGTATAAAATTTTCCGGAACAATGCCGGAATTTATGACCTTCCAGTCAGAGTTTCTGAGTTTTTCTGCAATAAACGGACCAACACCGTCATCGCCAAGCAGATCATTTCCAATACCAAGCAACAGATCCACAACTATGTACAGCCTCCTCCCACCTTCAAATAACCGGTATATTTTGATAATTATTTTATAAGTTACAGGCCAATTTTCAATCAATGGGCTTAGATAAACTGGAAGACATAGTTGATATTCCCTATCCACAACATCCGCACTGCGCAACGGTTCTGGTTCTTGATACATCTGCATCCATGTCAGGAAATAAGATCGCAGAACTTAATGAAGGACTCCAGATCCTGACCGATGAACTAAAAGAAGATGATCTTGCGGTAAAACGTATTGATCTTGCTGTCATTACATTTGGGAAAGGGGTAGAACTGGTCAGACCTTTTACAGGCATATCCGAGTTTGATCCTCCTCAGTTATCTGCCGGTGGGTATACTCCGATGGGTGAAGCCATCCTTGAAGCTGTCAGGGTTGTAGAAGAAAGGAAAACTGAGTACCGCACCATTGGGACCGATTATTACCGGCCCTGGATATTTTTAATCACCGATGGGCAGCCGACTGATATGCGCAAAGGTGATGGGAAGTGGGAACAGGTCATTGAAGCGGTGCATGGTGGAGAAGAGGCTCAAAAATTTCTTTTCTGGGCTCTTGGCGTTGACCAGGCAAATATGACACTGCTTCGTGAGATATCTCCTCCAGGGAAAACTCCCCTGATGTTAAAAGAGGCAAAATGGGCAGAGATGTTCTTGTGGCTTTCAAAAAGTCTTTCGCAGATATCTGATTCCCGTATTGGGGAGCATATTTCACTTGAAAACCCGGTTGGTCCTGAAGGATGGGGAGTTATCCAGCTCTGATCTCCCATGTCCTCTTCAAATGCCAGATCCTATATCGCCTGTGGTGCTTCTGTTGCTGGAACCCGTCATATTCAAAATCAGAACCCCTGTGAAGATGCCTGGGCAAAAGCCATACTCCCTTGCGCCCTGGTAATTGCGGTTGCTGACGGTCTCTCATCTGCAGAATTTGGTGGAAAAGGAGCAGAGATTGCTGTAAATTCCTGTGTCCGGAATGCAGTTGAGCTCCTCCGGACAGATGAAGAAGATGAAGAACAGGATATTATCACTGTCATCAGGACAGCAGCTGGAGCAGGGAGGGAGAAAATTGGTGAACATGCCATCATGAATGAGATGGACATCTCCTCGTTTGCAACAACCCTGCTGATGACAGTTCTAACTCCCGATGGTGTTGTATGTGGTCATATTGGTGACGGGGCCTGTGTTACCCTGTCAGAAGATGTTGTTTCTCTGCTCTCTGTCCCAGGACATGCCAGATATGCCAATGAGACGGCAGTTCTGACCGGAAAAAACTGGGACTCACAGTTTCGTATATCATCAGGGGCTGCCAGTGCTGTGATTTGTGCTACAGATGGATGCCAGGGAGCCCTGGTGAGACGGGAAAATGGATCTTACATGCCATACAGTCCATTTATTGTTCCATTAGTCAGATCCCTTGAGCAGTATACGAAAGAGGATCGGGATCTAAACTCCGAGATTTTTGATTTATTGCACTCTTCCCGAATGCAGGCACTTTCCTCAGATGAC
>JAQVIE010000230.1 GCA_028695895.1 Methanospirillum sp.
TCAAATCAATCATTCTGATTGGAGTGTTTATTCCTAAGGGAGCATTTGTTCCCCTTCCAGGAGGTCGTGGCCTTTACACAAATACCCTGATGGCTGGAACTGCAACGCTCAGGGTGATGGCATATTCTGTTGCAAGAGTACTGGAACGGGAACAGTATATTGCAACAATTGCCCCAAGTGAAGGCAGTGAATTCGGATACTGGTACGCAGATAAAAAAACATTCATGGCAGATTTTTCCATGAAATATGCAGCATACTCTGCAGGGCTTGGCTCATTTGGAAAAAATCACCTGTTTATCTCTGATGCTTACGGTTCAAGGGTCAGGTTCACTGCTATCCTCACCGACGCCCCATTGCAACCAGGAACCAGGTCTGATACCTTTATTCATAAAGCATGCATGAACTGTTCAGCCTGCATAGATGCTTGTCCTCCAAAAGCTTTGAAACATGACGGTACAATCTCAAGGGAGAGTTGTGCGATGTACATGTTCGAGACACTTGGGGGTCTTCGATGTGGCATGTGTATTCGTGCCTGTCCACTTTCATGCCCTGAAGGAGATGAAATATGACAGATAAACCGAGAATGATATTTGATAGTGACCGATTTTGGGGAGTTCCCCGTCAATTATTGGAGCTAAACAAAGTTTATGGAACGGACCTGCAACGATTTTAAAATGATCAATGATTTTTATGGAGTCTGTTTCTAATTAAACATCCTCATCGTTCATTAATAATATTAATAAGAATGAACTTAACTATATAATTTATCATTATATAAAATTGAATTAGATCTGACGAATATGTGGTGTTCATTATGAAAAATATTTTTTCACTAAACGAACTGCGGAATGTTGAAAAAATGTATTCCTTAACGAATAATCAATCACTGACCAGGTTTTTCTAAAAAATCCTGTCTCATGGTCTATTCAATGACAAATGAATCCAAGTGAAAAAAAATGAAAGGGTATTAGCAGAATTCACGATTGTATCTTTAAAAGGAGATCTTTTGGGAGTTCCGTCATCTCAGATACCATATCCAGATCCATTCCTTTAGCAAGTAGTTTTTTTGCGATTATCAACATGCCCTCCTTCCTGCCCTTTTCTATGCCCCTTTCAATGCCCTTTTCAATGCCTTTCTCAATGCCTTTTTTTTCTCCTTCTTTATACCCCTCTTTTTTTACCTCTTCCATAACACTTTTGATCATATTTGTCACCTTCTTCTGAATCGGTTTTCTTTTCAAATATTTTGCATTGATATAATTTGATATCTCTTTTGTAGCAGAGAATATAATATCTCTTGTTTTCTCATCAATCTTCCCATCAAGGTACAGGGCATTCACTTCAGAGACAAGAAAACTCATCCTCTGAATCATGATTTCTCCCATTGATTCAATCTCCTTCAATGTCAATTTTCCTGAACGTTTAAGGCTTTCAAGCTTTTTCCTAAACCTGAAGATAGAGAGAGGAAGAAGGATGTATAATTCTTCATGAATGAACTCTTCTGGTGTATACTCCCAGAGTTTAAAAGCAGGTATACAATACTCTGCCTCTGATTCATCAGGAAGAATGAGAGTAAGACTAAGAGTATCAGGGATTGCAGTGTTTTCTTCTATAAATACAACTACTTGTTTAGGAAAACGAAGTATTATCTGTCCATTTTTTTCTTCAGGCATGGAATTAGCGATATGATAACCATACGTGAACATTCGTATGTGAATCTCTGATGAATTTCTTGTCTGAACTTCGATGTGAATCGTTTGCTCATCCTGGTCTGAATTAGTGACACTCATGACGAGATCAGGTACTTTTACCCGAAACTCCTCAATAAACTCATTTTGTACAAAACGAAGAGAGACAATATCAGGATCAAGATCGAGATGAAATATAGTATTAAGTAGCGGAATTATCGCCCTTGGAGGTGCAGAAAAAAGATATTTTACGATCTCATCGACCTTTGCCCTCAGTTTAGGATCCAAAGGATCAGGGATAGAATCATACATTGATAAGCTCTCAAAAGCAGGTGTCCTAATAATATTCTAATTTTTCGATATTGTATCTCACATTCACCAGTTCACAAATTCAAATTTTGAAAAAAACTCATATCACAGTTTCCCAATAAATTTCGTTGTTTTTGAGCTTAAAATAGTACAATTACGGGAATAATTCATCATCCTGATAAATCAGGTTAAAATATAAAAAGTATTTATGCGAGGGAAGGGATTCGAACCCTTGGATTCCTGCGAAACCGGATCTTAAGTCCGGCCCATTTGGCCTGGCTTTGGTACCCTCGCGCCTTATTACATAGGCACACATGATATTAGAAACTATCCTGTATATAGTCTGATAAATAAGTGTTTTGTTACAGATGCGATACAGGTACACCTGATATCCCGGATTTTTGAACGACATTTCGGCTTTTTATTGAGTGATAATGCCTATCTTCAGAATTTTTAAAACATATATATCTGACAGACAAACATATCCGAAGATTTATTTACTCTCTCATATATTATTCAACTAATAGAATAGTGAGGGATTGATGGGGGGCGATTATGACCAGTACTTTTCCAACAGGGACGAAGAGATCGTAGATTTATTCTGGAGTATCGGGCTTAAGCGGAACAGTGCCCTGGTGTTAACTCTCATGATAAAAGACAAGGATTTTACCTCGCGTGAGATTGAACGAATAATTGATCTGCGTCAGCCTGAAGTGAGCATTGCATTAAGTGATCTGATAAAAAGAGATTGGGTTCACATCGTTTTACAAATAACTCAAAACAAAGGAAGACCAATAAAGGTGTATCATATTGCAAAGACACTTGATGAGATCCTTGATGAACTCAAAGAGTCCTTAATCGGAACATATAAACAGAAATTTGACCAGATTGAAAAAGTCAGAAATTTTCTGTACAATAAATCAGCCTTGTAATCTGCGATCATGGCGAATACAAGGCCAAATTTATGAATGAGTGAACACTGAATTATTGCATGGGTGAAGATTATCACATTAAAAATATCCTTGTCATGAAAAGCCTTGAAACAATTAAAAAAACAGGGAAAAACCAGTCAATTTCTCGCCTGTTATCTCATCAACTGGTGTTCCCAGGTCATCTCAGACGTTTCTCCAAAAATTGCGGCTATGGGACATAAAAGAGTCATGGTTTTGGAAAGTGTATCTGCAATAACTGAATCATCACAGTCGCATTCAAGGAAGATAATATGGTGGACAGTTTCAAATGTTGCTGGAAGGTCCTGTTTCCTGGTCGCATTTGTCACAATTTTTAATTTTTCCGGTTGAATACCCATATCACCAAGGGC